>CAYOJF010000048.1:17997-36944 GCA_964404215.1 uncultured Aureispira sp.
AAAGTACCTTGATGTCCAGTTCCACCAGCACCACCGCCGCCACCAGCTCCACCAGTAGCATCTGCACCTCGTGCACCTTGTCCACCAGGAACAAAAAACTGACCAAAAGTTGCTGCTGGAGGTGTTGCAGTTGCATTAGTACCATTAGTACCTGCTCCTCCTGCATTACCGGGGCTTCCAGTAACCCCATCATCTCCATTTCCTTGATAAGGGGTAAGAGGTGCTCCATTTCCACCAACTGCACCAGCTCCGCCATTTCCACCACGGCCTCCGCCTCGAGCAACGGTACCATCATCTCGACCACCAGCACCACCACCACCACCAGCACCACCATTGCGGCTACCAGATCCTGTTGCTCCTGCACTTCCTGTTGTTGTTCCATTACAAGTAACTGCCCCTGCACCTCCTGCGGCTCCACCTGCTCCTGCTCCGCCATTTCCATCATCTGTTCCTCCTGCTCCTCCACAGTTAGTTCCATCATCGTCACTCCTATGTCCAGTATTTCCTGTTGCCCCAGCTGCTCCATTAGCACCAGTAGCACCCACGGCTCCTGTAGAAGCGGCTGGTGCAGTAATATCTAATCTAGAGAAAAAGAAATTTGAAGAATTAGCCACATGAATACCATAAGCTGAACGACCTCTACTATTAGAGGTTCCAGCTACTGCTCGTGTATTTGTTATTTCCAAATCCTTGATATAAACATCCGTAACACCATTTAATCGAACAGCAATATAATGTCCATTCCCCGCACTCGTTGTTAAAGGGGCATTGACTCGAAGCTCTGTCGTCAATGAACTGTTTTTAATCCACTCTCCACCAGCTCCTATTTCATACCCTCCATCCAATACCGTATTGGTAGGTAATGAAAGTGTGACAGAGAAATTATAAACGCCATTCAACAACTTAATGTGATGCTTAGTTGCCGTCACCAATGTAAGTGCATTCGTTAAATTGGTCGGATTGCCTATCGTACCAGGTGCTGTAGCAGAACCTGTTTGAGACACATAAATTAAATCGCTACAATTGGTTTGTGCTTGGGCATGCTGTAGAAGCAGCCCCATCAATAAAACCAATAGTGGCATACGTAGGGAATTTTTCATATTTAATATTTCATTATAAAAAATAGAGGTGTCGTACCATAACGATACCTCGTAACTAGCCCAAGTTAAGGTTTTTTTAACAAAAAAACATATAATTATTAGATACTTTAACTAAAGCTACCCCTACAAATATTGATCTTAGATCTATTTCTATTTAATTGTCGTCCAAAGTAGTAGAACTAAACTCCTCCCTAGTTTATGTCTTTGTACTGTCCTAGTATTAAGTACTTGGATTTATGCCGTATCGCTTTATTAACCGTTGGTTAACTTCATTGTTTTTGACTAAAACCACATCATAATCTTTAACGTAGTATATCATTGTCCACTGCCCATTACCTAGTAAATTGCCCATAAATTCTAGCTGTTCTATTGGTGCTCCTTCTAAACGAAAAATAACAGCATTAAAAAGATATTTGTCATGAATATGCTTCCAACCTTTAGGACGGAGAGTCTTTGGGAAGTATTCTGTGGTATAAAATGATGTAGTATGAGCTTGTGGCTGACTAGATATATAGGTTGGTAGTTTATCAGGAACACCATAAGCCAGTGTTCCACTAATCGTAGTATTATTAAAAATATTCCCTTCTACCCCTACCTCTTTTATAAAATCGATAATAGCAGTTTCTCTTTCCTGTACCCCATATCCAAAATTAGAAATAGGCTGATAAAATCCCGCTGTGCAAAAAGCAGGTAATAGCACGTATAGTATCCAAACAGGTGGTTGATAAGAGAGTAAGTTTTGGTAGGGTTTATCTTCGAGATAATAATACTCAACTATACTAAAACTACTATACAAGAAAGGTAACACTAACAAAGGAGCCAATTGATTGGCCCACCAGCCTAAAGCAATAAAACTTATACTGGTCCCATAAAACCAAAATTTATATGCTTGCTTTTGTTTGATTAATAGGATCAAATTAACCATACTGACTAGACTCAATAACATGATGTATAACAAACTATAAGAATGTACTAGTGAATAGGCTGCCCAAGTAGATCTTTGCCAAATTGGCATAATTAGAGGAGGGGCAATAATTTTTGACAGTGCTTGTTCTACTCCTCCTAGTCCGAAAGGATGGGCAAAACTTGCCATCACATTGAGTATAAGGATTGGGAGCAACCATTTTAGACCTGCTCTATTACTAAAAATAGCCTGTATTACAGCCATTAATGACAGTAACCACCCTATCCAGAAGTATTCGTGGCTATTTACCCATATGAGCTGCAAAAGGGGTAAGAGAAAAAGCCATTTGTAGGTTATCTTTTGCTGTTGGTAGTAATATAAAATCAACCAAAATACCACTGCAAATAAGTGTGTAAATAAAACACTACCGATGACCTGATGCAATGCAAATAACGGTGCTGCTAGCATTCCTAATAAAACCGTCCATAAAATATGATGTTCTTTTTGGAAGACTCGATAGATCGCTATAAAGCTCACTACATAGCCCATAGCGAGTATAAAATGTAATCCTGAAAAACCTATCCAACTATGGATTTTATAAAAAATAGCTGCTCCTAACCAGTGATTGTTTTGCACGGTTACCTCTAGTGCAGTATAACTATGTTGATTGGTAGCCATAACACGACCATCTCTCCAAAACCATTCTCCTTCTGTCAGCAGATAACCAAGTTCTGTATTGGAAAGCGTAATGTGGTTTGAAAGAGCAAGGAGTAAATACCCTCCTAAAAATAGTAGGATGAAATTCTTATAGCGATTCTCTTTTTTCAAAATTGTAATGTTTTGTACAACCCAAGTTAATTAAAAGTTTTAGTTTTATAGAATGAATATGAGTATAAAGCCTATGAAATTTCCATCTACAACTACTTTATTTAAAGAGGTAAACGCTTCCTCCTTAGGAATCTTGCGACTCCTATTAGGGATTATCCTGCTGGAAGATTTCATTGAATTTTATCATTATTTCACCTATTATCTTGAGCCATCTGAATTCTACAATACCTATGAATTTTTTCATTGGGTACGGATGATGCCTGCCTATTATATTGATATATTCTTTTGTGCCTCCATCATGTCTTGTTTGTTATTTGCCTTTGGGATTCATTATAGGCTCAATGCAATTATCACCTTTCTGAGTTGGAGTTATATTTTCTTGGTGGACAAAGGACATTATAACAACCACTATTATTTGGTTGCTATTTTCCTTTTCTTTTTCTGTATTACCAATGCAGATAGATGGGGATCATTGACCAAATCCGAAAAGAACACCATCCCTTATTGGCAAGTCTTAATATTTAGGTGGCAATTTGCTATCCTCTATTTTTATGGTGGTTTAGCTAAGATTCATAGTGATTGGCTAAATGGTTTTCCGATGCGATACTGGTTGGAATACACCAGTAGTAACTACCCTTCCTTTATTCAGCCTATTTTCTACACCGACTTTACGGCCATGGCATTTTCTTGGGGAGGATTGATTTTCGACCTCGGTATTCCATTTTTATTACTTTCTCGCCGATGGCGTGCTTGGGCTATTTTTCCTCTGATTATGTTTCACACACTCAATGAAATCAGTTGGAATATTGGCGTTTTCCCAACTATTATGTTAGCCAGTACCCCTATCTTTTTTGATACCGATTGGGCAGAAAAATTGCTACAAAAAATCAATAGAAAATTTCTCTTGACTATTATCTCCATAGGCATCATATTATTGCCTATTAGTTACTATACATCTAGCACTATGCTTGCCTATGTCACGAAGTATATTATGCTATTATCTTATCCTACATTACTTTACTTGTTTTGGCAACGCAATCAACCTTCTACTGCTCCTGAAACAACTCCTACTGCCAGCTATTATTGGAGTAGAAAAACCATAAGTCAGGCCTTCTTGTTGCTCTGGTTTAGTTTTCAATTGACTTTTCCATTCAGACATTGGCTGTACCAAGGCCACCCTTCCTGGACGGGAGAAGGACATTTATTTGCTTGGCGAATGATGTTGGTAGATACTGCTGATGCTTGGCGGATGAAGCTAATTGTACCAGAGACTGGAGAAGAATTACCGATTGCTATTGACAAATATATGAACCATAGGCAATACCGCAAAATGAGAAGAACACCAAAATCGTTCTTGCGTTTTGCACATTACATTAGAGACCAAGCGATTGAGAATGGCGTCAAAAACCCTGTCATAAAAATGGAAATATGGAAATCCGTCAACAATAGGGCACCAAAATTGCTGAATGATACTACCCTGAATTACGCTACGGTTCCATGCCAAGATGCTATCCATGCAGACTGGTTTACAGCATGGGAAGAAGGTGATGAAAAGCCAATTTATAGACAAGATGCTTACGATAAATGGAAAGTTTTTCTGAAAGAAAATGGAGCGAATACAGAGGCCGTCTGGCGATAGTTTTTTTATAAAAATTCAAATCATAGAATCTTATCATGCAAAATTCTATTTCAAGAAGAAACTTCATGAAGACCTTAGGTGCGGTTAGCCTAGGCTTTTCGGGCTTACAGTCGTTTGCCAAAACAGGATTATTTGAAGCAACTTCAGTACCTCATCAACTCCTCAAAGGCTATGGTAAATTAGTAGATAAGGGAATATTAAAGCTTCCAGCTAGTTTTTCTTACCAAATTATTGCGGAAAGAGGCACCATGATGAATGATGGTCTACTACTACCAGGTAGAGGAGATGGAATGGGAGCTTTTGAGGGTAAAGATGGAAAAGTTATTCTGGTAAGAAACCATGAAAATTCAGCCACTGACTTGGTAGAATCCCCTTTTGGTCTAAAAAATAAACTTTGGAGTACAATCAACCCTAAAAGTGTATTTGACAATGGTTTTGGCAAAAATCCTCACCTAGGAGGTACTACCACTAGTGTTTACAATGAAAAAACGCAACAAGTCGAAAAAGTATTCATGAGTTTAGCTGGAACCGCCCGCAACTGTGCTGGTGGAATGACTCCTTGGGGATCATGGCTTACCTGTGAAGAATATGTTTGTGCCAAAGATGATAAAAACGAACAAAATCACGGTTACGTCTTTGAAGTCCCTGCTTCTGAGAAAATGCGACTCAAGTATCCTGTTCCAATCCGAGCAATGGGGCGATTCAACCATGAAGCAGTTGCCGTAGATCCTCGTACAGGTATTGTCTATTTGACTGAGGATAGAGGTAATGGGCTTTTTTACCGTTTCATCCCCAAAGTAAAAGGAGCACTTCATAAAGGAGGCAAATTACAAGCATTGGCTTTTGTTTGGAAATCTAGCATGGATACTCGCAACTGGGAAACACAAAAAATAACGCCACAAACCAACTATGCCGTCAAATGGATTGACCTTAAAGACATTGATACGGACGCGGATGATTTAAGAATCAGAGGATATGCTCAGGGAGCAGCTATTTTTGCCAGAGGAGAAGGAATTTGGTTTGGCAACAATGAGCTTTATTTCGCCTGTACCAGTGGTGGACGTATTCACACGGGACAGATATTTAGATACCAACCTAGTCCACACGAAGGTACTGCCAAAGAACGAGAGAAAAAATACTATCCTCGTTTAGAATTATTTGCTGAGCCCAATGATACCAAATTATTAAAATATTGTGACAATTTGACCATTGCCCCTTGGGGTGATATTGTCTTTTGTGAAGATGGAAAGATGGGGACGAGAATCTTTGGAATTACACCAAAAGGAGACTTTTATCAAATTGCCGAAAACATTGGTTTTGAGTCCGAATTTGCTGGTGTTTGCTTCTCTCCATCTGGAAAAACCTTGTTTGTCAACATCCAAAAACCAGGACTTACACTAGCCATTACAGGCGACTGGACTAATACATAAAGTTTTGTTATAGAAGTGTTTATACCATAATAATAAACTAGAATTAACAAAAAAGTAATCTTAAATTTCAACTAAGGGTTAGATTTTTGTAGTATTTTTGTGGACTATTTCATTTCTGTCATTATATAGTGGTGGCCCATCAATATCTACTACTCTATCCAACACTTAAATTACTATGCAAACAAAACTACTTTACTTTTCTCTATTTTTACTCTCTTTCTGGGCAACCTCTCTCTCTGGACAGATTGCCTACCAGGGATTTGAGCAGAATGCTAGCGATACTTGGAATGCAACTTTTTCGACTCCCGCCTGTAATATAAGTGGTGATATATGGGACTACTCGACTGGTTTTAGTTCTTTAGTACCATCTGTAGGCACTCAATTTTGGGGAGTACAAGATCTAACAGGTAACTGTGGTGCTGCTACAGGAGAATCCATTACTTTTGCTACCACTAATGTAGCTAGTTTCACGAGCGTTTCTATCAGTTTTGATTATGATATTGTAGGATTTGACAACGGCGACGATGTCTTTTATACTGTTGTCTTAGATGGTGCCGCTCAGCCACAAGTACAACTAATTGATGGCGGAACAGGATCACCTTCTGGCTCTGGTACGGGAGCTACTACTACAGGTGGCTACTTAACCGAAACCATCACAATTCCTGGAGGAACAAGTACAGTCGGGTTCCAATTGGTAGTAGACCAAAATGGTGGTGCAGATCGAGCAGCTTTTGATAACTTCATCTTAGATGGCACTCCAATTGCTAGTTGCCCTCACAGTATTATTTCGTTTGCACCTAATGTAGGTACACCAGGCACAGAAGTACAAATTAATGGTACGGGATTCACTGCTAGCTCTACCGTTGATTTCAATGGTGTTGCGGCTGCTAATATTCAGTTTATTGATGCCAATACTTTGATAGCTACAGTACCTAGTGGAGCTGGAACTGGTATTATCAATGTTGTTGAGTCTAGCTGTACAGAATCAACTGCTGGGAACTATACCCCTATTCTTGGAGGTGGTACATGTAGTACGTCAGGATCAACTTTCACTGATTTAGTCATATCTGAAGTCTTTGACAATGCTAGTGGTAGTCTAGGATACATCGAAATATACAACGGCACCAATACGGCAATCAATTTATCAGATTTTCAAATTGATCGTTATGCAACACTTGCTAGTACTACTATCTCACATAGCTACACTTTCCCTGCTATAGGTACTGGAAGTACGATTGCTCCAGGTCAAGTACTCGTAGGAAAAGTCAGTACTACCTTTGGTGGAGTCGAAGACTTTACTTTTAGTGGTAGCACTGCTGGTTTCAATGCAGATGATAGGCTTGAACTTGTTCGTATATCAACTGGAGCTGTAGTAGATGATTTCCATGATTCGGTTATTGGAGCTACTGGATATATCTATCGTAGAAATACGACTATCACAGGCCCTAACCCAAACTTTGACCCAACTGAATGGACTACGGGAACAGCTGGAGATGTATCAGAGTTAGGCACCTTCATTAATTCTACACCTATTACACCACCATCTATTACAACAGCACCTAGTGATGCTAGTGGATGTGATCTATCTTTCACAGTAGCTGCTACTGCAGGCAATGCTGGCACTTTGACTTACCAGTGGTACTTTAACGAAAATGATGGTGCTACTCCTAACTGGACAGCTGTATCAGCTGCTTCGTTTGCACCAAATACAGTAATAGGAGAAACAACAACAACATTATCTATTACTGGTGACTTATCCAGTTATGATGGTTATCAGTTTTACTGTGAAGTGACAGAAGATGGCTCTTGCTATACCGTATCCGATGCCGCACAATATGCGATTACAACAGATCGTTTTTTCCGTACGGTTACCTCTGGCAACTGGACAGATCTTACTACTTGGGAAATAGCTAGTAGTGCTGCAGGACCTTGGTCACCTGCCTGCCTTTACCCAACTGCTGACAACAGTGATTATATTCACATATTAGCAACACACAATATTGATGTAAACCAAGATATTTTGATTGATCAAACTGTAGTAGAAGCAAATGGTACACTTACTATTCTCACTACCAATCAGTTAATAGTCAATAATGGAACAGGTATCGACTTAGAAGTTTTGGGTACATTAATAGACAATGGAAACAGTGGAGGCAATGGCATCAACCTCAGTACCAATAGTGGTACTTGGAGTCTTGGAGCTAATGGTACTATTATTAAAACGGGCTCTAGTACTATTGCACAATATAGAGATAACTATGAGGGGGGGATTTCTACCATTCCAGCTACTGCTAGTTGGATTTATAGACACACTACTAATAGTGCTAGTGTATCTGTTTTGACCGTCAATATGTTCTATCCAAACTTATATCTAGAATCCACTAATGGCAATCACTCTTTCTCTAATCCTTCTGAAGTTTTTCAGGGGATCAGTGGATTCATGACTGTTAAAGGTTCGATGTTCATTGGAAACACCGGTACAGGTGCTGTAGATGTATTCCATAGTAATGTTCACCCTACCCCTGCACAAATATTAGGGGATTTAGTAATTGGAGGAAATGGTAATGGAAATACTTCTACTCTAAACAATGATGATAACGGAACGATAGGAACAGGATTTGAGATCCTAGGCGATTTGCAAATTAATACAAATGGGCAACTCATACTAGATGATGGCACTGCTGCAACAGATGGTGTCGTAAGACTTCATGGAGACTGGAATGATCTCAATACAGGAATAGGATTTAGAGAAGGACAAAGTACTCTTGAGCTCATTGGTAGCACCACTCAAACTATCAATAAATCTAGTACTAGCGAAAATTGTTATAACCTAGTGATTAATAAACCAAGTGGCGATGTACTTAACAATGCCTCTGACTGGACAATACGCAACAATGCCACGTTCACTAATGGTATTGTACGCACTAGTGCTACCGCTTACGTGTTATTTGAAGCGGCAGCTACTACAACAGGAGCTTCTAATGCTAGCCATATAGATGGTCCTGTTGCAAAAGAAACTAATAGCGGTGTTATTACCAATTTCACCTATCCTACTGGCGATAACGGCATTTATGGCCCTATTGGCATCGAAACACGATTCCATGCAGGAGAATTTTATATCGCAGAATATATCAATACTCCTTATGCTGATTTGACCGTCAATCCAATGGAACTAGATCACGTGAGTAGATTTGAGCATTGGATGCTAGACGAACTGATAGGAGGCACAGGAGAAGAGTTAAGAGTCACCCTACACTGGGGTGCTCACAGTCAAGTTCTTACACCTGCTAGTCTGAGAGTAGCTCATTATTATACAGAAGCTCCTAGCACCTCTAACCAATGGGAAAGTGAAGGAAATATTGCAACCACAGGTAATATGACAATAGGATCTGTTACCTCTGATTATGTCTCTGAATTTAGTCCTTTTACTTTAGCAGACATTATCAGACAACGCTCTTTACCTCTCGATATTATTGCCTTTACAGCTAATAAAGTTAACAAAACGAGTGTCTTAAAACTAGAGGTCGCTAACGAAAAGAAAACAGATCGCTATTGTATTCAACGTAGCAATGATGGGATCAATTTTGAAACATTAACTTGTTTTGAAGCAACTCAAGATAATCCTACCGTCACCTATAATTATACTGACCTAACTCCAATGTTAGGCAATAACTATTATAGAATCTATCAAGTAGACTATCTAGGAGATGAATATTACAGCGATCTGAGAGTAGTTAATTTTGAAGGACAAGTACAAACACGTATCTATCCTAATCCTACTGCTCAAAACCTAACTATTGAGTTAGAACAAAACGCCAATGAAAATCACACACTAGAAATCATTGATGCTCTAGGTAGAATACTAAAAACAGATACTCTACTAAAAGGGACTTACCTCCATCAGATAGCTGTAACAGATTTACCTAATGGAACTTATATACTAAGAATGACCAGTAAAAATGGAACAAGTTCCATACAACAGTTCATCATTAAGTAATACTTCTTTATATCTAATAAAAAAAGGAACGACTAAGTCATTCCTTTTTTTATGCTACGGTTTCTTTTGTGAAAAAACTTAAAAGTTAGCCGCAACACAACCTTTGCCTCTCCTTCTTTTCTGTTTTAGCTTTTTTAAGCGGTTCTTATTTGCATGTGTTTCCTTAAAAGTATAAGCACTCCGTGCTGCTACAGGTGGCTTATAATCATCTGGGATAACAATAGTAGGTCGAGTAGTTTTTTTCTTTGTTTTTGTAATCGTTGTAGTCTTGTCACCACAGCGTTTTTTAGTGGTTGGTGTAGTCTGTGCAACAACAGAAACACTGGCTAATAGTAACAAACTAAATAATAGCCTTCTTCCTATGACATATGCTTTCTCTTTCATAACAAAATCGTTTAAAAGGTTAGATATTATCCGAGCGGTTAAATCTTATTCAAACCATTTATTCTACTGAATCAACCCCTCTTTTGCGTATTTTAGATTTTACAATCTATTATATAAACAGGCGAAAACGATGAATTGTGTCCTAATATTGCGACTTTAACAAATTTTAACCTACCATACAAAAGGGATTAATAATGGCGTGTTGGATGTATATTTTTGATACATATCTAAGTGACCATATTTTTGAGCGGATTGTTTTTGTAATAGAGGAATTCCACTAATAAAAACCAATAAAGTAATAATCCATAGAGGACTAACAATAGCGATCCATTGCCATCCTTGCAAGACGGGAAGAACTACTAGAAATACACCAATCCAGCATAAAATCTCTCCTAAATAATTGGGATGTTGTACTACTTTCCACAAACCATGCTGGATGACTTTGCCTTTATTAGAAGGATTTGTCTTAAATCTAAACTTCTGCCAATCCGATATTGTCTCTATAAACCAACCAATACTCCACACCCCTAATCCTAGATAATGAATACCTGAAGTCTTGATATTGGTATAACTAAACAAAATGAAAATTGGAATTGCTAAAATGAGAATGCTCCCTGTCTGCAAGGACCAAAATCCAGCTATTCTAAAAAATTGCTTTCGCATTTGATTGAATCGCTCATCCTTACCTTTCGTCAATATCCGAATAAATAAATAGCCCCCTAAGCGTAATCCCCAAAGCGTAATCATCACCAACAAAAGATGGTGCACCAGACTATTATCATGCGACTGCCACAGTACACCTGTCAGCAGGATAAAACTAAGGCTATAGATCAAATCCGTCACTTTGTCGCTTTGCATTCCATAACACCAAATCAATCCCAATACATTTATTAATACTACTATCCCTATTGCCGTTCCCATATTTATTGTTTGTACTTTTGTCCCCTATGAAAAAAATAATAAAAGACTTTGCTACTGTTCCTCGTCCCATCTTGTTCCTCATTGCTGCTGTCTTTTGTATTCAACTTATAGACGCATCCTCTTTCATATTGTTCAATTATTACCTCAAAGACCTTGGCTATACAGACAAAGGTATTGCCAACTTAACCGCTTTTCGTTATGGAGCTATTGTGCTATTTGCCTTTCCATTTGGATTATACATCAAAGGCAAAAACTTAGTTCCTTTCTTCAAGGTTGGGAGTTTACTGACTCCTACGATCACCCTACTGATTATGCTTTGTTTGGCATTAGACTACAAAGCAGTGGTTCCTATACTCATGTTTCTGTTTGGAGCCAGCCTAATTCTACTCAAAGTTACTGCCCTTCCTTTCATCATACTAAATACACCAAAAAAACACCACTCAGAAGCGATTACACTTTACTTTCAAGTCTTTAGCCTTACTGCCTTTGTGGCGGGTAGTAGCAACTACCTATTCACATCTTGGCTGCCTGATTTTTTCACTGAAGATAAGATGTTAATACTATTTGGACTTTTAGGCTACCTCTCCTTCTATTTCGTACTCAAAATCAATCTGACCGAAAATGTTTCTACACCAATTCCTTTACGGGATTTTGCTCAGGCATATGATTGGCGAAAAATTCTTTGGGCATGTTTTCCTAATTTAATCATTGCAACAGGAGCGGGACTAACCATCCCATTTATGAACCTATTTTTCATGAATGTACATGGGGTAGATTCACAATATTTTTCACTCTATGGAGCTGGTAGTTTTGTTTTAGTAACTATTGTGATGCTCTTTGTACCTTATATTCGTCGTCGATTTGGGTACCATGTATTGATTGTTGGGTTTCAACTTGCGGCCATTGTAGCTCTATTTGTTATGGCAAGTACCGAATGGTATGCTCACTGGCACTGGGCAGCAGCTATTGCTATCGCTGCTTTTTTGGTTCGTCAACCCTTGATGAATATTGCCTCCCCTGCTGTCTCTGAGCTAACCTTATATTATGTAGGAGAAAAAAATCAAGAAATGATAGGAGCACTCAATGCCTCTATTTGGTCAGGAAGTTGGTTTTTTAGTAGTATCATCTTTGGCGTCTTACGAGCCAATGAGGTGGCTTATGTACATATTTTTTTACTGACAGTAGGACTATATATCATTGCCACAATCATTTACTTTTTCTTGATTAAGAGTTATTATCAAAAGAACCTCAATCCTTAAATATTTTGATAGAAACTGTTTAAAAATTCGCTCTAAATATCCTTAAAAAACTGCATCACTTGTTCTTTTTTCCGAATAGCAACAGGTACTTTATGTGCCCCTGTCATGACTAAATAATTTTTATCCCCTTTATCATATTGTACGATATGATTGAGGTTTACTAAATAAGACTGATGTGTCCTCATAAATTCCTTAGGTGAAAATAAGGCTTCATATTCTCTCAATGTTTTAGATACTATTATCTGTCTTCCATCTACTAGGAAAAATGTCGTATAGTTTTTTTCCGCACCACAAAAAATAATATCCTTTGTCTCTACTATATGAATACTCTCCATTGTCTTCAGCGTAATCTTATGCACTCTATTTTCCTCTACCTGCTCCAATAATCGATTCAATTTAGAATTAAAAACATCCTTTGCTTTACTTTTGTATACTTTTTCCACTGCCTCTATGAGTTCATCGGGGTCAAGTGGTTTCAGTAAATAATCCACAGCAGATACTTTAAAGGCTTTGACCGCATACTCTTCGTAGGTTGTCAAAAATATAATGCTCAAATCTGATGAATCTATATTTTTCAATACATCAAAACCATTACCATCCCCCAATCGAATATCCAAAAAAAGAATATCAGGTTGTTTTTGTTCAATAGATGCTATGGCAGTTTGGACATTATGTGCTTCCTCTATATTCCGTATTTGTGGACAATACAACTTGACCATCTGAATAACGGTTTCTCTAGCTCCATCCTCATCATCTACGACTAGTGCGTACATACATTATTGCTTTTAATACACTGTAAATTAAGTAAGTGAATGTTTTTACAGAGATTTTTTGCTACAATTTGAGGTGGAACGGAACCTTGTAGCCTAAGCCTGTCCCAACGGACGTAGGGGCTACAAAGGTGAGTACCTAACGATAAAGTGTACAAAAAGTCTCGCTTAAAAATATTTGAAAATTTAGTTTACAGTGTATTTAATACTACTTTTTTTTCAAAGGTATAGAAAAAGTTACAAGTGTTCCTCTAGAGGGTAAACTTTTCATTTCGAAGTATATTTTTTGACGCTTTTTCTTATTGAGAAAGTCTAACCTTTCTTTTGTTATAATAGAAGCTAATGAAATATGCTTCTCTTTATCATCATTTCTACGACTAGCCGCTTCTAGCCCTAAGCCATTATCTTCGATCCGAACCATTAAGCTATCTAGCTTTAGCATAAACGAAACCGATAACATTCCGTTATAATCAATCGATTTCAATCCATGCTCTAGAGCATTTTCAATAAAAGGCTGTGTCAACATCGGTGGAATTAAAGTCGTATATAGATCAATAGCTTTGTCTATTTCGATATTGTACTGAAACTTCCTCTGAAATCGTAAGGATTGTAGTTTCAAATAGTTCTCTAGCCACTGAACTTCTTTATCAATAGTAATATACTCTTGTCTCGAGTTCTCTAAAATAGCACGTACTAATCTAGCAAAAGAAGAAATGAATTTACTAGTTTTTTTAGGCTCATTTTTAAAAACAAAACTCTGTATAGCAATCAAAGAATTAAAAATAAAATGTGGATTCATTTGATTTCTTAATAACTGGTGTCGCAACTGCAACGTCTTTGTAGCCATTTGATTTTTATTCTGTCGAAATAACAAGAAAAATACAATTAGAACCAATAACAAAATCATCAATACCCCAATTGCAATTTGTTGGTTGCGTTGAGCTTGAGCTTTTTCTAAATCTCGCTCTTGTTTCAGTATAGTATTCGTATACTCCTTTCTGCCCATCTCATACTTAACCTCTAATTGTTTCAGTTCTTTTATCTTTAGCTCATCCAATATAGAGTCTTTAAGTAATAATAATTCATCTTGATAAGATAAAGCCTGTGTTAAATTATTAGCCCTTTTATGTAGTTTCACTAATCCCTCTAGAATAAGTTTTCTTTGTGTTTTCAAATAAGGTGTTTTCCCAATGTCTTCTAATGCATTCAAATAATACGAAATACTTAAATCGTAGTTTTTAAGCTGATAATGCAACTGAGCCAAATTGATTGTTGGAGCTACTTTGAGATTTTTCAAAAAAATAGCATCTCGCCTTGCGTAAGCTTTTTCTAAATAAAATAATGCTTCTTCATATTGTTTTTCTACTAACGCCAAATTACCCAATCCTCCATATACCATTGCCAGTCCCTGCTCATCTTTTAACTGCTCAAAACTTTGTAATGCCTGACTTAGGTAGTATTTAGCTGAATCTATTTGATATAGCTTATTGTAAGCTAATCCTATATTACTATTCATTGTTGCCCTTTCATGCTCTGCTCCTAATGACTCATAAATAGCGGTTGCTTTCTTACCATACTTAATCACCTGTTCATATTCTTTCTGAACATCATAAATACGTACCAGCGTACCCAGATTCAATGCTACTCCTGCACGATCGCCTATTTGTTCACTCAATCGCATCCCCTTATTGACACTTTCTAATGCTTTAGTCCATTCTTGCAACGATACTTGTATTCTTCCAATAGTCGCCAATACCATTGCAACACCTCCTTGGTAATCTTCTTGCTCAAAGATTATTCGAGCACTATCTGCATAAGAGCCTGCTTGTTCAAAATCTGCTGATGATATACATAAATCTGCCAGAGTATTGTAAATAATACCTCTATGTTGAGGATAGTCCTTAGGTAGTAAATTCAATGCTTTTTGACCACACCAAATTCCTTTCGTAACATTGACCGTAGAGTACAATACGGCTATATTATAAAACTGCTCTGCCTTATCTAATGTAGATAAAGACATGGTATCCAATACTGCTATTGCACTATCTAACGCCTCTTCTTGTTGAGCCTTTCCTTTTTCTGGTATGGTCAGTAATAGAAGCCATAAGATCATCCATATATACTTACTATATTGATATAGTACTATCATTTTATGTTTTTTTCATCTAAAAAATCTCCTCACTCACGTCCTTACAATTATAGCCGTAAGAATCTCTCTTACATAAGAGACGGTCTACAAATTGCTCCTCTTCAATACCGTTCAAGAAACTTAAATATCCTTACTGTAAATCTAATAATAAACAATTGCAGGTAAATTATGAATATTTGTTAGGGACTGTAAGATATTCTATAAATAGGCCCCAATCACTAAAAGCACCTAATATCAGGTCTACAAATTTAAATAAAGGCTCCTCTTTTAGCTCAAAACAAATACTCACCTGTCTACTACATTTACACATTGCTTCTATTCGTTTACACATTACTATCATTATATATCCTATTAGTGAGTTTTTTTGTATTCAAAATATTAATACAATAACAGCTATTATCACAATTGATTTTGCATCGTGAGCAGAAACATCTTTTTAGGATTGAGTTCATAAATACTCGAATTCATAGCTATGGTATAGCTGTGATTCTGCGTTTTTATTTTTTCAATCAAAAAATAGCTGCTCACTCACTTCTATACCACTCCCATCGTGATAAGGGCTAACATAAATCATTAAAAATGGAGCGTCTATTTTTTTTTACAACTCTGATCTACTTCTACTGTCTTTGCCACCTTTTTGGACAGCAAAAAACTAATCAAACCAATATCTATACGAATAATTCTCTAGGGGCATTTGAACAAAACAAAGGTCAAATCTATGATTTTGATAATACTCCTGCTTCATACGTCCAATATCATTACAAACAGGGGAACATTAACCTATTTTTACTAAAAACGGGTATAGCTTACCAATTTAACCAACTTCACTACCCAGAAGGGTACCTCCATTATCCTTCTACACCAGAAGAAAACAAAACTCAGCTCGAATTACAAAAAGAAGTTCGATTGGAAACCTATCGTATGGATATGAAGCTGATGAATGCAAATCCAAATGCTACAGTCATACAAGAGGGCAAAAGTAATGACTATACTAATTACTACAACCGTCATATTTTAGAGGTATATCGTTTCCAAAAAATTACCTACAAGGACATTTATCCTAACATTGACTGGGTTATCTATACTACTAAAGAAGGTATAAAGTATGATTTTATTGTACACCCTGGAGCTGACCCCAATCAAATAAAAATGAAATTTAGTCATCACGAAGGACTAAAAATAAATACTGACGGTAGTTTCAGTTTATCTAACTCCATGGGTACTATTACCGAAAAAAAACCTATTTCCTTTCAGGGAGATAAAAGTATTCCTACCCAATTCCAATTAGAAAACAACACCATTTCCTTCCAACTCTCTTCCTACAATCCTAATGAAGACTTGACTATTGACCCTAGCCTAGTTTGGGCAACCTACTATGGTGGCAATGCAGATGAGACACAAGGCAAATCGACTGTAGACTACAATGGTAATGTATATTCAGTAGGTTCTACTAGTTCTACTAATAATATTGCTGCTACTGGACACCAAAACACTAATGCAGGAGGAACAGCTGACGCATTTGTTGTTAAATTCAATAGTAATGAAATTCGCCAATGGGCAACCTATTATGGTGGAAACGGAAATGACCAAGCATTTAACTGTATCACAGACAATAATAACAATATCTACCTATTAGGATACACTAACGACTCAATCCCTACAACGATTGGTAGCCATCAAAATTCCTATGGCGGAGGATCTCTAGATGCTTTCCTAGTCAAATTCAACACCAATGGTACACTTTTATGGACAACACACTATGGTGGATCAGGTACTGATTATGGCAGAGGCTGTGCCATTGACAATAATGATAACATCTATATCACTGGCTATACCTCTTCTCCCAACAATATGGCTATCAATGGATACCAAAACACATTTGGGGGAATCTTTGATGGTTATCTAGCTAAATTTAACAGCAATGGAATTCGCCAATGGGCAACCTATTATGGCTCTAACAGAGTAGACTATGGCAATGATTGTGCTATTGACAATAATAATAACATCTATCTTGCTGGTGTCACTCGTACACCTAATTTTTCTACCGTTAATCTCTCCAACAATGGACACCAAAGTAACTATGGTGGAGGTTTTCAAGATGCTCTTTTGGTAAAATTCAATTCCAATGGAATTCGCCAATGGGCAACTTATTATGGTGGTAGCCAATCAGAAGCGGGTTCTAGATGTACTGTAGACAGCAATAATAACATCTATCTTGCTGGATTTACTGATTCTAATGATTCGATATCTAGTGGAGGGCATCAAAATGCTCATGGAGGAGGACCTCAAGATGGATTTCTAGTCAAATTCAATAGCAATGGTGTTCGTCAATGGGGTACTTATTATGGTGGTAGTGATGATGATCGTATCACTGGTTGCTCTACTGACAATAGTAATAATGTATATGTTGCGGGATTTACAGCATCCTCTAACAATATTGCCAGTGGAGGACACCAAAATACCTATGGAGGAGACTATGATGCATTTTTAGTTGAGTTCAATACCAATGGTATTCGTCAATGGGGTACTTATTATGGGGATAGTGGTAGCGATGTTGGTATCTCTTGCCCTGTAGATAATAACGGAAATGTTTACCTCTGCGGCCTCACCAATTCAACTAATAACATATCTAGCAATGGTCACCAAAATGTACTTGGGGGAAATTTTGATCGATTTTTAGCTAAATTCCAAGATTCTGTAACTTTATTATCAACTGATCTCCAAAAATTTGAAGCTCACAGAATTACCAACGACAAAATTTTATTAGAATGGACCATTGATAGAGCCAATCAAGTAGAACAATTTATCATAGAACGTTCTTTTGATACTTATTTTGAGACCATAACTAGATTACCTAATAATCAATTATCATTCGTTGATGAGATCAATGCTAATACCATCGTTTACTATCGACTCAAAACCATAACAACACAAGGAACTATAACCTACTCTGACATAAAAGCAGTACAAGGAAATCAGATCAAAAACAACATTACCATATATCCTAACCCGACTTCGGGGCTAGTTACAATAACAACTACCAAATTACTCAAAAATGCTAGTGTCCGTATTATCTCAGTGAATGGACAAGTTCAAATAAGAGAAGACCTAAACAACACATATACTGTATTAGATAGTACCACCCTACCGAGTGGTATATATATCGTCCAAATTCAATCCGATATAGGTACATCTAATACCAAATTGATTAAACAATAATGGATTGGAAAATAGAAATGTGTAAGGGAGGTGTTTAGTGACTGGGTTCAGGTTTTTTCATAAAAGCCTGAACCCTTTTTTTTGCATTCACTTTGATATTCTGATAAGAGCATATTTAAAAATTAAAATTTGTGAATTAGGTTAAACGATAAAGAATAGTTTGAGAATTGTGCAAAAAGCCCCAAGATTCAGAAAATTCTAAATTTCTTTCATAATCTTTTGATAGTCTTCTAAAGAAATTGAATCGACCAAAGGTCTGTTCTGTTACCCAACGCCACTTAACTGGAACAAATCCTTTTGCTGTTGGTGGCTTGGATGACAACTTCAACTCTACCCCTAATAAATTA
>CAYOJF010000049.1:0-36636 GCA_964404215.1 uncultured Aureispira sp.
AAAAAGAATTTATATTATTGGAGTCTAAACTGAAAGGACTCTATTATTTTTTCAATAAAAAAGAACAAGTAATTGAATTTGAACTTAGCATTGTTTCTTTTCTCAGACAATTAAGTAAAAATAATTCGAAACAAGAGGAACAGGCATTACTACAAAAACACAAAGAAGAACTATTACACTATATTGATCAACATGAAGAACAAAAGCCCATTCTATTCCAAAAATACTTTGATTATTACATTTGGTTAGATAGCAAAATACAAAATCGACCTTTTGATACAATTTATCGAGAAACAAATGTCTGGTTTTAAAATTAATTAAGCCCCCTATTATTTAATATAATAGGGGGCTTAATTTCATCTCTAACTATTAGACATAATACTTAGAATCGTACATTACTGTCTGACTGCTGAGGAGCACTATTAGGTGTTGGGGTGGTGTAGGTCAAAACATCTTCTAAACTCAAGTGGTCGCCCAAATAAGCTCCATAATGTACTAAGTCGACTCTACCACTCTTATCAATCAAAAAATCACCAGGGATATAAAATTTACTCTTACTATCCTGTTCCTTTTTATACCTATCCGATTTACTTTTTCCATACAGTTTGGCTCCCTTTTGATAAAGTTTTTTTGTGCTGGCATTTTTCGCAAAATTATTCAGCATCTTTTGCTTGTTCTTCTCCATCTGATATAAATCGTAGAGTTTTTCATCTGGATCTCCAATAACTCTAAATGGTAAGTCATAATCCTGAGCAAAACCTAATAAGGTTTCTGGATTAGACTGATAAACCACTACCACTTCTATTCCTCTTTCTTTGAGTGATTTGTAGTTTTCTTTCAATTCATGTGTACGGCTATTACAAACAGGACACCAAGCATGTCTCAAAAATACTAACAATACTTTGTCATTATTTCGGAGTTCTTTTTTTAGCGATATCTTTTCTCCATAGACATCTTCTATTGAGAAAGGACGAGCTTTATCTTTATTTTTGAGTTGAGAGGGAGGACCATCAAATGCCAATCCAATGAACCCTAACAGTAAAACAAGGACTAATTTTTTCATACTGTTTTTATATTTAATGTTTTATAAAATTAGTTTATTGGAATGACTGTTCCAATTCCATACCTAACTTTTAACAAAAAGATAAGTTGAACTTGAAACCACCCTCGCAACAAAAAAAGTGGCAATAGGTTTAATCCTGCTGCCACTTTAATAAATTAAAGACTTTTCGATAAGCTTTTATCTAGATTTTACTTTATAACTCTTTGGAAATAAAGAGGATTTGCCTCTTTTGTTCCGTTTTGGACTTAGTTGTTCCTTTTTCTTTGCCTCTACCTTTGCTTTATTGCTTGCATATTCTTTATTCTCTGTATTTGGATTGAACTGGTTGTCATGTGTCAGTCCATTATAAGCTGGACAAAGGTTTTTTTGACAAGAAGTAAACCCAAATAATATGGTAAACACCAAACATGTGATAAATACTCTCATAATATTATTTTATTTTGCTTAGAGCGTGTTTGACACTCTCTTTGATTAAGTTGTGATTCCCAAATTAGTTTGTTAGTCAGTTTGTCGAAAAACTTGCCACAGTTTTCTTTCACTATAAATATAAGAAATATTTTCAAACCTGCTCTAAATTGAAGTGATCTAAAATAAAGGCTTTAGCTATAAACATACGACAATAATCACCTCCAAATTATTCTAATTTAACGCTTTATGCCTCTGCAAAAATATCGCCTAAATTGCTATCCTTGCTATTTTACTAAAAAATTAAAGTCATTGTTATCAAAACGGATACTATCCTACTAAAAGCATGTCTAAGTATCTTTATTTTGAATACTCCCTAAAAACTGTTCAAAAGTAATCTCCTAACACCAATAAACCATATCTTTAAATATTACTCCAGATCTATTCTACTAAATCCTAACTATTCCTATGAAACACATTCTTATTTTATTGTTGTGCTACAGTATGATTACTCCTAGTATTGCCCAAGACACCCCTCCTCCTAACAAAGAAATGTTTAGTCAGGCATGGGGATATATGTTAGCTCATGTTCTTGACCAAAGAGATCTTCTCTCCCAAAAGAACAATGCTCTGTTAAAACAATCTCTGATTAAAGGTCTACAAACTGGATTTGAAGCAAAAAAATCAGACACAGATTCTATTTACCGGCATAGACAGTCTTGGTTTTATGGAAAAGAACAAAAAGATGAAGCAGATACCTTAAAAAAGGCAGTATTTGACTATGGCTATTATGAAGCAAGCCATACGAGATACTTTCCTCATCAGATCTCTCCCGACAGCTTACTCTCTACTAATGTTTTTATTGGTATTGATAGTTATTTTAATGATTGGAATAATGGTGTTTTCAATGTAGAAAAAGCAGATTCTATTTGTCTAGAGCATATTTATGCTATGAATGCTATTAAAAGTACTATTAGGCAACAAGAAGAAATAAAAAAAATCGCCCAAAATCGACTAGAAGCCGAACAGTTTCTCCTGAAAAATAAATCAAAAGAAGGTGTTTTGATGACCTCTAATGGAATGCAATATGAAATTATCAAAAAAGGTACAGGAGCGGTCCCTTTAGAAACAGATCGAATATTTATTC
Source organism: uncultured Aureispira sp. (assembly GCA_964404215.1). Classification (GTDB taxonomy): domain Bacteria; phylum Bacteroidota; class Bacteroidia; order Chitinophagales; family Saprospiraceae; genus Aureispira. The sequence continues at coordinate 2,616 of CAYOJF010000049.1, forward strand.
ATTACTCCTCAGATAATATTAATAATGAAAACCTTTATAATACGAATATCAATGAAGCCTCCCCTATCACTATAGCAATGAAAACGCTGTCAAATGGTTGGCTAGAGGGGCTCCGTATCATGCAAAAAGGAAGCATATACAAGTTCTATATGTCTAGCGAATTTCTTTATGAAAAAGGTTATGAAATTACTACTGGCTCAACACCTCATCTCATCATACTAACAGTAGAATTGCTAGATATAAAAGAAGATGTACTCCAAACAGAAAAGGCAAAAATAAGCTATATCGCTGGTCATCAGTACGCAACCAATTTAGGAATTACACGATTGATCCCAAACTCTATCAACTATACAGAAAATTTTCTACAAGGCTTCCAAAAAGGCTTCACACCCAACAGAGCTATTTCTAACAAATTGGATCGTTTAATGCAATCTATACGTGTAGGTGATTATGCCATCAAAGATACTCTCATTACTGTCCCTAAAGCGGCACAACAGTGGTTATATTGTTTTGGGCATTACGTAGGAACTAATTTTAAAGAAAGTGGCATGCAAAAAGACGATTTTGACCTTTCGTTTGTCAGAATGGGATTCGAACATGCTGCTAAGCAACAACAATCTTGGTTAGATGATGAATCTATTACAGAACTTGTTGACAAAATAATCATCAAAGGAGATTCAATTCGGAAACAAGCTGAAAAAAACCGAGAGAAAATCTATAATAAAAATATTGCCGCTGGAGAAAAATTCTTAGCTGATAATAGTAAAAAAAGAGTAGTTACCACATTGGAAAGTGGTCTTCAATACCAAGTAGTAAGAAAGGCCGCTAAAGACAAAAAACCAACTAGAAGAAATAATGTAGAAATCAACTACACTGCTCAACTGCTGGATGGAACTGTTATTGCCAATTCGGCTGACTTAAACGAACCAGTTCCTGTCAATCTTAGTTATACCTACGAGGCTTGGGAAGAAGGTATACCATTAATGTCAGAGGGTGCTACTTATAAATTCTTTGTTTCGAGCGAGTACGACTCTAGTATGCATTATAGATATAATATCCCTATAGGTTCTACTGTTATTTTTGAAATAGAATTGGTTACTATCCAAGAAGCTAAAAAATCCCCAGAGGTTATTATTATGCCTCAAGATTATCCTAAATCAAAATAACTTATTAGATATCATTAAGATATGGTTTCGTATGATAAAATAAATATCTAGCAGATTCACTGGTTACCCTACTCCCAAAAGCCCACTATTCTGCTTTCATACAACTCCATTCGCAATAATGTCTATTTATTGAGATAATAATCTTATCTTTGTGCCCATTATTAAGACATTATCAATTAATATCATATTATGAGAGAAACTAGTTATAGCCTAGGCGTGTTATTAGGAAAAAATTTGGAAAGTCAAGTAGACATCGAAGGTTTAGATTTCGATGCTATCGCAAAAGGTGTCATTGACGCTATAAAAGGAAATGAACTTGAGCTATCGGAAGAAGATGCTAACTTCAAAGCTCAGGTGTATTTGCAGGAATCAGCTGCTCGTATGGCTGCTAAATCAAAAGAAATGGAAGCAGACTTTTTGGCTAAAAACGGAGAGCGTGCAGAAGTAACGGTACAGCCTTCTGGATTGCAATATGAAATTCTAGAAGCTGGAAATGGTGCTATCCCAAAAATTCACCAAAAAGTAGTAGCTCATTACGAAGGTAAATTACTCAATGGAAAAATCTTTGATTCTTCTTACAAGCGCGGAGAACCTGCAACATTCCCAGTTAATGGACTAATCAGAGGATGGCAAGAAGCATTGCAGATTATGCCAACAGGTTCTAAATGGCGTCTATATATCCCTTCTAACTTAGGATATGGAGAAAGAGGTGCTGGTAATGATATTCCTGGTGGAGCAACTTTGATTTTTGATTTAGAATTACTAGAAATAACTCGTTAATCATAAACGTATTATAATTTTATACGTATCTTAAAGAGTCGATTACAATTGTAATCGACTCTTTCTATTTTCTAGAAATACATTAATAACACCTTTTGAATGACTATATAAATTCATTCTTCTTTTGAAATCTAAAACTACGCTCTTTTTCATACTCTTTTGGTGGAGTATTTATGGTTTTTTCTCTTATCTTTTATTAGAAATCACCCTACAGTATTATCCTATTGATTTTGATGTTGCTTTTTTGCGAATCAAACAAGAAGAAGTACAATTAGCTTACTATCGGGTAGCTTTTTATACCCATGTTATTAGTTCTATTTTTTGCTTATTGGCTGGATTTACACAATTTTCAAGCTACCTACGTGTTCGATACCCTCAAATCCATCGCTGGATTGGATGGATCTATATTGTCGTTATTATAGGCTTTGCTGCTCCATCAGGATTAGTCATGGGCTATCATGCCAATGGTGGATTTTGGTCACAACTGGCATTTTGTTTATTAGCTCTACTTTGGTTTGGCACGACCTATATAGCATGGAAGGCATTAGGAAAAAAAAATTACTTACAGCATCAGAAATACATGATTCGTAGTTTTTCGCTGACTCTATCTGCGATTACACTACGACTTTGGAAATATATTATTGTTTATTTTTGGCACCCTCGTCCAATGGATGTTTACCAAATCGTAGCTTGGTTAGGCTGGGTACTCAACTTATTAATTGCAGAATATCTCATCTATAAATATTTAAAAAAATGAAATCAACCGCCTCCCTTTTTATCCTAGTCCTATTTTTTGCCTCTAGCTGTGTAGACACTCCTGTAGCATCACCTGACACCCCCGAAGAGGTACAACCGATGCCACTAACTGCTGTATCCGACACTCCTACATCGGCTCCTGAAGATGCTCCAATGCTTGAATTACTAAAGCCTAGTAAAGGCTATTTTGTAGGAAAATTTCAGGCATCCAAAACTAATGATGAGGATTATGATTACCATAGCCCTACTTTTAATAAAATTAACCTTTCTATTGATAGTATATTTGGAGACTCTATCATTGGTCATTCTGTTGTAGCAGGTAATGACCGTCCATTTGTCGGTGTATTGGATTCCAAAACTGGAAAATATACTGCCACTGAACCTGGTGATGATCGATATGATGGTGTTTTTTATTTTAGATTTATAGGCAAAAATCAGATCAGAGGCTCTTGGGTTGCCAACAATAAAAAGCTTACGGTCTATGAACGCACCTACCAACTAGAAAGAAAAACATTTGCTTATGACAAAGCATTGGACCTTCCTCAAAATATCGTAACAGTAGAGCTTTATATTGCAAAAAAACTCCGAAAAGAAATATTCAAAGAAAAAGTCTATACACAAGAAGAGCTTGACAATGGTGCAGGGTCAGCAGAACAATGGGAAGGCGAATTCCTGACAGAAGATGTATTAGTTGCCAATCCATCCACTACCCTACTCACCAAAGAAATGTTACAAAATATGTACAAGGGCGATCTAGAAGTTTTGCGTAATTCCATTTATGCTCGCCATGGTTATTCCTTTGCCAATCGCTCTATGCGCTATATTTTTGACAACGTTGATTGGTATATTCCTGTACATGCCGAAGTCAAACAAGATCTAACTGAACTAGAAAAGAAAAATATTGCTCTCATCAAACGCTATGAAGGACACTCAGAACGCTATTATGACGTGTTTGGTCGTTAATTCTTCTAGTTATGAAATTACTTTTATTGTTTCTTACACTCGTTATCGTCAGTTGTTCAGATCAGCGAGAAAAACCTTCTTTCAATAATACTTCATCTATTGAGAAAGATACCATAAAACAGTCTATTCATAATACCTCTATTTCAGGCGATAGCACTAAAATACTACTGGGCTATTATGTAGGTCAATTTAATGCTTTGTCAACAGTAAAAGCTCGAGGTACTTATAGCAACAAAATTACCCTTTCGATAGATTCTATCCATACTGATTCTATTTATGGACATTCTATTGTAGCAGGTAATAGTCGTCCCTTTGAGGGAATATGGGATACGGTCAAATTAGTCGCTAAAGTTAAAGAACCAGGAGATGATCCGTATGATGGAATTTTTGAATTTATTATTGAACCTAATGGCAAAAGTCTTAGAGGAGACTGGCAATCCTATGATAAGACACTAAAAGTAACTGATAGAATTTATACCCTTACGAAAAGAAAGTTCAGCTATCAAAAACGTCATCGACTCCCACATCATATCGCATTCGACAAACTATACAATGGCTATGAAAACAGTTTACAAGATGCTGGGGAAATTATAACAGGAGCATGCCTAAAATTCAATCCTTCTGAAAAGAAATTGACTTCTAAACAGTTAGAAAACATGCACAAAGGAGATCTAGAAATCCTACGCAATTCGATTTATGCTCGTCATGGCTATTCTTTCAAAAATCGAAAAATGAGGTATATTTTTGATCGTATCAATTGGTACATCCCTGTTTATACTGATATTAGGGACAATTTAACTACATTAGAGTTAGAAAATATTGCTCTTATCAAACGTTATGAACAACATGCAGACCGCTATTATGACGACTTTGGGCGTTAAAACATATATCCTATGAAAAACCTATTCTTTCTGTCTTCCACTTTATTCCTATTAATAATAAGTTGTGGAGATGCTCCTACGAACACGGAAGTCCCCTCTTCGACTCCTGTAACAGAAACTCCAATAGTAACGAAAGAAGTAAAGGAAGTAACTTCCCCCATCCAAGACTATAGTTCCTTATTGGGTTATTATGTAGGTCAGTTTGAAGCAAAAAACGAAGTGAAAAAAAATGGAACTTTCGCTAATAAAATCACCATTTCAATTGATAGCATTCAGGGAGATTCTATCTTTGGGCATTCTATTGTAGCGGGTAATGATCGTTCATTCAAAGGTATTTTAGAAAAAGATAAAATGACTGCTTCTGTACACGAACCTGGTGATGATAAGTATGATGGTCGTTTTAATTTCATGATTACAGAGAATGGCAAAGGCTTAAATGGAGAATGGATTGCAAACGAGACTAAACTAAAAGTAACCGAACGTGTTTATGATTTGTCTAAGCGTGCATTTGAGTATAATAAAAATTTAAATTTACCAGAAGATTTACAATGGTCAGAATTGTATAGTGCCGATGATGAATACGATGCATTTGAAGCATTGACACCTGATGTAATTACCGTCAATCCATCGAAAACAGTTTTAACGAAAGATAAAATAGAAAACTTCTATAAAGGTGATCTAGAAGTCATTCGTAATTCTATTTATGCTCGTCATGGCTATTCTTTCAAAAATCGTAAAATGCGGTATATTTTTGATCGTATTGATTGGTACATGCCAATACATACCGATATTAGAAAGAAGTTAACTGCTATTGAAAAAAAGAATATTGATTTGATCAAACGATACGAAAATCACGCAGAAACTTATTATGATTCCTATGGGAGATAATACTCTCTTAAAAAACTGTTTTAAAACAAATATCTACTCAAAAACTAATATTATGTGCATCTTTCATGCCACTAGCCTGACACACTCTTTCAAAGATTTTATTGCTCAACATCCTGATTTCCCTGTTTACCAGAGTCATGATAGAGGAGATGAAATGAGTTCTGCTGACGAAACTTCTCGCCATGAAGATTATGGTTTTTCTTGTGACATTAGTGAGAGAAAATGGGCAGATGTAGAGGGACAAATCGTAGACATGATTAGTTTTCTAGAGGTTTATACCCCACATCTTCAACTACTTCAACAAGAGTATGGTATCACCAATTGGCGATTTGATTTACCCTATGAATGTGAACTAACAGAAACACATTTTATGCAAATAAACTTTCTACCTCCCAAACTACTGGCACTGGCAGGCAAACTCAATATAGGAATAGAATTATCCCTGTATTGGCCAAGTGCTGACGAAGAAAGCCCTAGTTAAGTCGTTCTAAAATTGTTTATATGAGCCACCAACTCTCTCAACAAGAAATTCAAAATATTGGTCAACTACTTCTCAGTCCTGACGAAAACAACTACCAATTAGCTTTATCTCTATTGAATACCCATCCATATGCTATTCCTCAGCTAAGACTGGAACTCGAAGTTTTTTGTGCGTTTAACTTCGAGCTGGAAATATTGGGAGGATCCCTAGACCATATATTTCCTGACTTTCATATCAACAACCCTGTTTATGCTTTGTCACGCTCCATAGATCCGTCCATTATCATGGAGAACAAACATCTAGTCCAAGATTTTCTGAAATGCTATACTCAATATGAAAGATTGATTGATATTGACCCAGAACGCACGGTTCATTATGCAAATTTTGCAGATATACTAGAGCATTTTTTCAAAGACTATGATCATGCTTATATTTTTTACCAAAAAGGACTAACCCATCATCCTGACAAAGCTTGGATACACTATCAGTATGCCAATAGCCTAGTATATAGACGTCCTTCTTCTATTTCTCTTTCGGAAGCTACCCCTGCTATTGTCAACTCATACCAAAGAGCCTATGAATTAAAATCTAACCCTAAAGCACTATATGCACTCTCTTTATTCTACAAAGTAGATCTACAAGATTATGCGGCTGCTCAGCAGACCTATTTGCAGTGCATAAAAGACCATCCCACACATATCCCTGCTATCAATGGATATGCGATGCTACTCTTTGAAATGAAACAATACCCCCTGGCATTAAAATTTGCAAAAGAAGCTTTGTCACAAATCAAAGCTCAAAATAATACTCGCTCACTCCATCATGTCTACGATACCATTGCCAATATCTATGCAAAAGGGTTGGGTGCCACACAAAAAGCACTACATTATTTTGAAAAAGCAATTGACCATCATCCTGGACATACAGAATCTATTGATAGTGCTATTCATTTACTTAGAGAAGAGAAAAGTTATATTTTACTCCTTCACTGGCTCAAAAAAAAGCTAAACATAAATTCAATGGATTTACTTGTATTACAAGAATTAGCAGAAACCTATAGCTATCTAGAAGACGATCAAAATGCTACATTATACTATGAAAAAGCATTAAAGATTTATCCTAACTATCATATTGCCAAAGAAGGACTAGCTAAACTTGCCAATAAAAATAATTAAGTAATCTCTAATGTATCTTCTCGGCAATATCTCGTTAGGAGTAGTATCAGTTACTTCTAACCTACGTCTATATGTATACCCACAAATGGATCCTCTTACTGTTATCCTCTACTCTTTTGTTTTGTTGTTCTTCTGATAGTTTAGTCGAACCATCTGAATTGATACCTGATTCAATCCTACGGGATACGCTTATTCCGTCCTCTACTATCATCCCGAATGATTCTCTACATCATAATCTCCAACATTTTCACCTAAATCCAGAAGAAACCTATCATAACGTAAAGAAACAAATTGAACAAGAAAGAAGACGGCTACAAAGTGAAAAAATTACCTTAGATTCCTTATCTATATACTTTAAGACAGCTCTTCTAAATCGTATTATTCCTTATTGGGAAAATACACCTTGGTCGTTTGAAGGGCATACTGCTGTTCCTCAATCGGGCGAGATCGCATGTGGGTATTTTGTCTCTACTACCCTACAACATATTGGACTCCGACTTAATCGTTATAAACTCGCTCAACAAAACCCCATCAATGAAGCCAAGAGTCTAGCTATTGATATACCAGTCAAAACATTTGAAGAACCTTCTACAGAAGAAAATATTAAGGCAATCCACAACTATCTAAAAGAAGGCATTCATTTCATTGGTTTCGATGAAAATCATGTGGGCTATATTCTCAAAGAAAAAGATAGGTTGTATATTATACATTCCAATTATCTAGGTACTGGGGTACAAATAGAAGCTATTCGACAGTCAGACGTTTTTCAATCTTTTAGTACTTTTCATATTACCCTATTGAGTACTAATAGTAAATTGCTCAAGTATTGGCTATTAGGAAAAGAGATTCCCATTGTACAAGAGTAATTATATAAGAATAGGTCTAAAATTGTTTAAAAATTATCCACTGATTCAAATGAAAAGTCTACTTCTATTTACCCTATTTATATTAAGTCAACAGGTATTAGCTCAATTTTACCCTAGCAATAAATACACTTATACCAAATTTACCCGTACAGACTCTATCAATGGAACAATTCAAACAAGGATTAATAAAACATTGGGGGACACGGCTATAATATTTTTTACCCAAAGAAAATATATAGAAACTTCCAAAGAAGGAGTGATCCTAGCCGAAGGTACGCTTAATGGTGGTATGGGGAGTAAATGTGGTTGTGACCTCAATCAGCATGGATATTGGACTACAAGATATAGAAATGGACATCTCAAATCTCAAGGAAAATATGACTGCCGAAAAAAAATAGGTACTTGGATTCTATATCATGATAATGGGCAAATAGCTGAAATTGCTACCTATAAACGTCCCTATTCTGACGCCCTAACGGTACGATATATGCCTGGTGCAACCTTAAGCAAAAAGCCTATCTTATCTGATCTCTACCTAACCTATTACCCCAATGGGCAACTCAAAGTAGCTGGCAATTATACGATTGTAGAAGAACATTCCAACACCGACACTGTCTACACCGTTATAGACATAGAGACTTTTGACACAGATACCACAATCGTAAAAGGGGATTTCTGGAATCCTATCAGTAAGAAATCTGGTTGCTGGACAACATACGCTCCTGATGGACGTATCCTATCTAAGAAAAACTATCTAGTAGAATCATGGAAAGACAAATCGCTCCAAAGTATTGAGTTAAGAGAAATGCAAATTCTATATGATTTCAGAAATAAACGCCCACTAGATAAGTAAAAGGAACTCTAAGAGCATGTCTAAAATGGAACATCATCTATTCCTGTATTATTAGCCCCATTAGTGTTATCTGCATTAATTTTAGAAGAAAAAGTTTGTCCTCCAATTTGATTATTTGCCTGATCAAAAAATGACGAATCATCCAGTCCCATGAAGGCTTCATCATCTAGATTAGAGAATTTTGCATACTGTCCATCCCATTTTAGTTTGACTGAATCTAAGGCTCCATTTCTGTGTTTTGCCACAATAATTTCACCAATACCACGCAGGGAATTACCTTCTTCATCCTCTAGGATTTGATAGTACTCCGGTCGATAGATAAAAGATACAATATCTGCATCCTGCTCGATTGCTCCAGACTCCCTCAAATCCGAAAGTTGAGGACGTTTGTCCCCTCCACGCGTCTCCACCGCACGTGATAGCTGCGAAAGAGCAATTACTGGGACATTCAATTCTTTTGCCAATCCTTTCAGTCCCCTAGAAATCATCGAAATTTCTTGTTCACGATTTCCCTTGTTGTCTCCTCCTCCAGTCATCAACTGCAAATAATCGATAATGACCATCTGTATATCGTGTTGCATTTTGAGACGACGACATTTTGCTCTCAATTCAAAAATAGATATACCTGGCGTATCATCAATAAATAATGGGACTTCACTCAGCTTTTCAACAACAGCATGAAGTTGCTGCCATTCATAGTCTTCTAGTTGTCCTTTACGTAGTTTTTCGGAAGGAATCTCTGTCTCCATCGAAATCAAACGATTGACCAACTGTAAACTTGACATCTCCAAAGAAAAGAAGGCCACTCCTTTATTGAAATCAATAGCTGCATTACGGGCTACTGCCATCGTAAAAGACGTTTTACCCATTCCCGGTCGAGCGGCCACAATAATCATATCAGAAGGCTGCCATCCAGAAGTAAGACGATCTAAATTAGTAAATCCAGTCGGCACCCCTGTCAGTCCTTCTGCCTTACCAGCCATTTCCTCTAGCTGTTTGACGGCCATATTCACCAAGGTATTCATCCCCAATGAACCACGACTCAAGTTTTGCTGCGTAATTTCAAAAAGGTTTTGCTCCGCTTTATCCAATAATTCCAATACATCAGTTGTGTCTTCATAAGCCTCTCTAATAGTCTCCGTCGAAGAGCGAATCAATTCTCGCTGAATAAATTTTTGGGAAATAATACGAGCATGGTACTCGATATTAGCAGAAGAAGCCACTCTATTAGTCATAGAAACTAGCTGATAGGGACCTCCCATCTGTTCTAGTTTCCCCATTTGTTTTAGCTCCTCTGTTACGGTCAGCAAATCAATTGGATTACTTTTCTCGAATAGGTTGCAGATCGCCTGATAGACCACCTGATGCCCTTCTTTATAAAATGACTGAGGACGCAAAATATCTACAATCAAAGCAATAGCATCTTTATCCAACATCAATGCTCCTAATACAGCCTCTTCCAAATCCATCGCTTGAGGAGGGAGTTTGCCGTAGAACATTTCTGAAAGATTATCTTTTTTGGTACGCTTCTTTTTGCTTGTAAAATTCTTATTATCCATGTATAGTTGTGGTCAATTTTTGCCAAAATCAGGCTACAAAATTACACTTTATTTTCGACCTGACGTAATGAATAGATTTAAGAGTAGCGTTAAATTTTTTGCATACTTTCTGAAACTCCTATTAATCCTACCTTTTACCCAAATGAAAAAAATCAAACCAATCAATAATTGAAAGGTAGATCATCTAATTGAATATTTAGTAGTCTCAATCTTACAGAAAAGATTAAATCAAGGCGTTTCTATTAGACATTATTATGAAACTATTCGTAATAATGTCTATTGGTTCCTAATTTTATTCTACTATTTCTAAATAACCATTATCTCTAGATTGCAACCATTTTTTTTTTGTAGACTTATCTTCCACCTGATAGAAACCATCCAACTTTGTCACTCGCATTCTTTGAGTAGTATCTACCAATAAATCTATGAAGATTTGACCATTGTACCACCAGATATTTGATCGGTCATAATCGTATTCGTTATCTCCTTCTACTTCGCCTTCCTCATCATCCTTCTCATAACTCACATACGATTCTGACTCCCAAATAATGACTTCTTCAGAGAAGGGTAGTTTTTCGCTATGTACCGTAATACTATAATCAGAACCTCTAGCCGTAGAACTATACGCTGTTTTTCCATCGAAATAATCATTAGCCATTACCCAAGATGGTCTCCAAGCTTCCAAATCATCCAGATAGATACCAAAATCATCCACTCCTGCTCCAGACGCATTCAGTTCTTCTGCATTTTCATTATTCAAAGCCTCTCCCAATTTTTGAGCAAAGAGTGTCATTTCTTTTTTATCCACTAATGCTTTTAGTTTAAATGGAACCTTCTTTTCGTTCCGAATCTTTGTCCAATTTCCAACAATTGGTTCAAAACTATTAACAAACGTTCCTTCAAAAATTTCGTCCACAACCTCTTCTTTATATCGTTTGAGCACCAATTCTTTTGTCTCCATATTCCAGGTCCCATACAGTCTCATTGCCTCCTTAGTCGTTTCATACTCATACCACCCATTTAGTTCTACCACTCCTCCCTTTTCTCGAGCTTTTTGATAACCTCCTTTTTCAATACTAAATTCTAATTTAATGGAATATTTGTCATCAATAGTACCTGCCCATTCAAAAAGTGTTGCTCTTACTCGACTTTCACTTTCCTTCATTAAATCTGCTTTGACTACCTTTTTTTCTTCTAACAGTACTTCTTCTGATATAGATATTGATTCTATTGTATCCAATATCTCTTTAGTACTTTCGCTCTCCGTAGCAGTACTTCCACAAGCTCCTAGCAACAAACAAAGACTAGCCACCATCAAAACATCTTGAAAAGCATTCATATTAATATATTTAAGAAATAAAATCAACTCTACATTAGGCAACCAATCTCTAATTTTTTACTGCTCTTCTAATGAAATAGGGTTATGATACCAATATCTCTAATCAGGCTTACAAGTTGGCTTTTCGATTAGGGTTGGCATTTAGAAAACTAGACCAATCTTTATGCTTCTTTTTGCCTAGACCTAATCCTTGAGTCTGAATATGATGACAAAAAGCAACCCCCAAGGCATCTGAAGCATCTAATAGTTTGACATTAATCTCTCCCTCTACTACATGGGGCAACATCCGAAGTACCTGTTCTTTGGAAGCATTTCCTTTACCTGTCACTGCTTTTTTGATACTTCGAGGACTATATTCCTCTACCTCTAATCCCGTTGCTTGTGCTATAGCCACCATGGCTACCCCCATTGCACGTCCCAACTTTAACATTGCTTGTGCATCTTTTCCATAAAAAGGGGCCTCTATAGCAGCGTGAGTGGGCTCATACAATTTGACGAGCTTTTGTAATTCTTCAAAAATATGGGTCAGTTTCTGACTGTGATTTTCCATCTTTCGCATATCTAATACTCCCATACTAACTATCTTGGGAGTCTTCCGACCAATCACTTGCAAAAAAGCATACCCTAGTACGTTTGATCCGGGATCTATTCCCAATATTATCTTTTGTTCTTTCAATTTTATTTGGTTTGATGAAGAGACTTTTAAGAGCATGTTTAAAATTGTATTTTTCAATAATATGAGTACTATTTTTTTACTAATCAAGACTCATTTTTTGATGAATAGCCTTAGCTATTGATCAAAAAATAGGCGAAGAGTAGTCGAAAAAGAGCTTTCATATCATGAATTAATATAAATTTAAACATGCTCTAAGAGCATGTTTAACAACTGCTACAAAATTTCTAAACGTTTAGCACTTAAATTCCTTACTTTTGTAGTATGTCTAAAACGAGTACTTATAAAAATACAGCCTTTTCGCTAAAGTCACTAGTCAGTGACAAATATTTCCTATTGATAGGCAAAATCATTCTGGTAGGGGTGCTATTATTTATTCTATATCAGCAGCTTTTTGGGAGAGAAGATTTGACCTTACAGAGTTTAGTCCTCTTATTACAAAAACAAATCTCCTTACAAAATAGTCCCTTACTAATCTTAGTCCTTGCCCTCATGCCACTCAACTGGCTATTTGAGACTCGCAAATGGATTTTGCTACTACAAGATATTCAACAAATAAAAGTACTCCCAGCACTAAAAGGTGTCCTGACAGGAGTCACCGTCTCTCTATTTACTCCCAATCGAGTAGGAGAATATGGAGGACGTATTCTCCTAGTAGAACCAGACAAACGTTATCTTTCAGTATTGGCCTCAGGAGTAGGCATTCTCAGTCAGTGGATTGTTTTACTTTTAGGAGGCTGGTGGGCAATGGTCTTAGCCTTTAGTCTTGGCTTGCTAGCCATTCAGCCTTTTTTGTTCTACCTCTTAATTAGTCTTGGACTTTTATTGACATCATTTTTGCTACTAAGTTACTATCGGCTACACTGGTTTGCTCAGCAGATCAATAGAGTCAAATGGCTAAAGAAATGGACAAAAAAGTGGACTAAAAACAATTCACTAAGTTATCAGACAGCTCAATTACATCAAATTTTATGGCATTCTGCACTTCGTTATAGCACTTACTCTTTTCAGTACTTTTTACTCTTATATTTTTTTGGTTTAGAGCTTCCCTACTTATCTACCTTATTGGGAATCTTAATCATTTATTTATTACAAACCGGTATCCCACTCCCCCCTTCTACAGGGCTTTTAGCAAGAGGGAATATTGCTCTATTCATATTTGGATGCCTATCTACAGACACAAAAGTAGCGACTATTGTGTTAGCCGCTACTTTTTCGCTTTGGATTATCAATGTCCTGCTTCCTGCTTTGATTGGAGCACTACTGTTAGTACAGATTCAACCTAAACAAAAAGAGGCGTAAATTTAAAATCACCTCCATCAAATAACCCTTTATCACTTAGTTTCAATTTAGGGATAACCAATAATGCCATAAAAGAAAGCGTCATAAAAGGGGCTCTAAGTGTACAACCTAATACTTCTTTTGAGAATTGATCTATGGTAGCATATTGCTCAGCAACCACCTCTCCTGAATCAGTAGTCATAATCCCCGCTACTGGCAATGGCAATACCTGTTGGGTTGTAGCATCTACCGCTGAAATCCCACCTTGGTTTTCTATAATCAAATTAACTGCTGTGCAGATAGCCTCGTCAGACGTTCCCACAGCAATAATATTATGAGAATCATGTCCTACACAAGAAGCTATAGCACCTGATTTCAACTCAAAACCATTGATAAAAGCAATAGCCGGAGGCTGCTCCTCATATCGATTAACCACTACCATTTTGAGTACATCCTGTGTCAAATCAGAGACTACGTTCCCTTCCTCAACCATCACGGAAGCAATAAAATCTTTTGTAATCAATGCTCCATCTATTGCTTGAATCACTTGAATATTCTTGGTATCTGGAGCAATCGCAAAGTCGCTCACCTTTTTAGGTACTATATTAAAGTTATTAATCGTTTTTTCTTCTACTTGTTTTATCAGAGACACCCCATCTTTCGCTACTAATTGTCCATCTATGTAAGTGGCTTGGACTTCAAAATCCTCTAGGTCTTTCGTAATAATAAAATCAGCTACATCCCCGACACGCAACAAACCTACATCCAGTCCATAATGCTCTACAGGGTTGACACAAGCAGCACGCAATACATCAAATAAAGGCTTATCGGCTGCAACAGCCCTTGCCACCAACTGATTGATATGCCCTACAATCAAATCATCTGGATGCTTATCATCAGAACAAAACATCACATTAGCACTGTGTTCTGGCAAGATATCAATTAGGGCTTCAAAATTTTTGGCAGCACTCCCTTCTCGAATGATAATTTTCATCCCTAAACTTAGTTTTTCGAGAGCCTCTGATAGTTGAAAACATTCATGATCGGTACTGATTCCAGCAGAAATATATTTTCGAATAGCTTCTCCGACTACTCCAGGAGCATGGCCATCAATTGGTTTGCCCGCAGCCTTGGCGGCATCAATTTTAGCCAGTACCATAGGATCTTCATAGATTACTCCGGGGTAATTCATCATTTCAGCTAGATACTTAATTGAATCATTTGCCAATAACTCTTTGATCCCTTCCACTCCAATTTCTGCACCTGCTGTTTCGAAACTAGTGGCAGGCACACAGGAAGGAGCTCCAAAGTTAAATTTGAAAGGTACTTTTGCCGCATTATCCAGCATATAATAGACCCCTTCTATCCCCATCACATTCGCTATTTCATGAGGGTCAGATACCGTACTAACAGTACCATGAACTACCGCTAACCGAGCGAATTCAGATGGAATAAGCATAGAACTTTCAATATGAACATGAGCATCTACAAAACCAGGCATAGCATAGCCTTCTACCACTTCGCTGATAGGCTCTATCATTTTTATTTTTCCATCCTCTATAGTGATGGCAGCGGGATATATTTCTTGATTAAAAATATCAACCAAATTTGTTTTAATAGTCATAGTATCAATTATAATAAAAAAAGAGGATTAGCTTAGTAGCTAATCCTCCAATATAGTGAACCTGTTCAATATTATATCTATTGAGCTAGTTTAGTTTCCTTTCAATTTATTCAAAGTAGCTTTTAAAGTATCTCCGATACCATCTACTTCTTCTGCAAAATTGCTCAATAATTCTTCGATAGCACTATTGATATCTGTTGTTACTTTGTCCAAGCTACCTGCAGCTTTCTTGCCTTGAGCCTTGCCTATTGCAGATTCTACTTGCTGTACTTTAGCTTCTATAACACGTTTTGCTTTCTCTACTTGTTTGTCAGGAGTACCTTCTAAGAAAGAAGCCATTCTTTGTGCAATAGCAGTTCCTTTACTGATCAAAGCTTGAGCATTTGTTCCATCTTTCTTTTTTCCGAAATCTTTAACCTCTCCTTGCTTGAATTCTTGGAACATTTTAAGCAAATCATCAGCACTTTCTTTTACTGCTTCAACTGCTCCTTGAACACTTTCTGTTGCTGCTTCAACTGCTCCTTGAACAATTTCATACTTCTTAACCAGCTTTTTCATCACTGCTATCGAACGGAAAGCCTCTTTTACGTCTTTTGGCTTCATTACACCTGCTTCTACTTCAAAGTAGAATGTTTTATTCTCTGCTTTGTAGTAAACCTGACCTTGAGCTACTTTCTTTTTATCAACTGCTTCTCCTTGAGTTGTTTTTCCTTTTTTACGTTGTTTCCATTCTTTCTCTACCTCTTTAGCATCTCCTATAGATACAAAAGATTCCTTTTCTGATATAAATCCATGTTGATAATGGAAAGGTAATCTAGATTCATTATTCTCCATCAAAAACTGAATAGTTTTCTTCAACGACTTCTCCATCTTTGGTTTTACCAATGCTGGATCGAGAAGTTCTTTTTTGGTCATTGCGAATTTCATATCTATACTATTTAACTGGTTATTATATTTATTTTATGTATTTAGGTTCGAGTCTATTTGGTAAACTTAAGCTGATTTCAAATCTACTTTTTTGAGTAGAGCCTTAATCTTTGCTCTTTTTTCATTCATTAATTTGATAGCATCTCTAATCTCTTTACGACCTCCTCCGTTCGTTTTGCTTTTTGCCAAACGAGCTTCTAACTTTTTCCACTTTGGAAGTGCTCCTTCTAGTTGTTTCTGTTGAGAAGCTGCCTTTTCTGCTGTTTTGCTATCTGTCTGAGCCAATTTTGCTAACCAAACTGAAGCAGCCTTACGTAGAGCCTTCAAGAAATCAGCATCTTTTGGATCTGTTTCCTTCTTCTTGAACCGAGGAATAATATCATCTTTCAATTTTTTGATTCCTTGTTCGAGTTGCTTTCCTCTCTTTTCGATTTCATCCTTAGACACTACAGGTGCTGCTTGTTCTGCTCCTCCACCTGCTGTAGATCCACCTCCTGCGACTTCTACTTTACCTCCGCCTGTAGCAGCAGTAATAGCTCCTTTGTCCATCCAACGCACTTCTTTGAACTGCTTGAGTGAAGTACGAAGCATTTTACGGAAAGATTTCATAATCAATTCTTTCTTTCCTTTTGACTTAGTAGAGTCATGCTGTATACAAAGTATTTTTTTATCGTCTTCTTCCATCACAAAACATTTCCCTATAGAAACGCCACTTTTATCAAAACCATCTCCTCCTTTTCCTATTGCCTTGAAAGAAGTTTTGTATTTAGTAGTTTGTGTTCCAAAAACAAATAAATTATCTGTCCCAGAGAAATTAGCACAGAAAAAGTAATCTGTTGGTGTCTCAGGAGTTGCTTTTTTGATTAAAGGCTGTTGTACTTGCTTGTAGTACTTTTTCATCAGCCCCATATCCAAACTTCTATCTTGGATACTTTCAACTTTAATTTTGGGTATTATCTTGAATGCCATGTAGTTATGTGCTTATTGGTAAAACCTACCACCGAGTACTAGGTCTAATAATTCGAGTAAATTTACAAAATTAAAATCAAAAAAACAAATACTATTTTAATCTTTTTGAATAAAAGGCACTAAACCATGTTAGATTAGACACACTTTCATAGTCCTCAGATCAACTCTCTTTTTTAAGTCTTGACAAAACTTTATCAATCCAGTTAGTATTCGATAAGGTATTAATAAGATTACTCCAAACAGAACTAAGGAAATATAAAAGCAGTTCCTTATCTTTGCAGCCTTATTGAGATAGTTATCAACAAAATAAGACTTTATTTGTCTAGGTTGTTGAACGTTCGTCAGCTATTAAGAGCTGTTAAGCGAAATTATCCCCATTCTAAACTAGAACTATCTATATTTAATAAAAAGAACAGGACTATATATTATATATCATGGCAAAGATTCCAATAGATTTATCGAAAGGACAAATTAAAGAAATCAAAGAAAGACCTAATGACATTATTATTGGGATTGATTTAGGTACTACCAATAGCTTAGTAGCTTACGTAGAAGACAAAAAACCAATTATTGTTACCGATCATACGGGTGAAAATGCACTAGTACCTTCCGTCATTTACTTTAATAGTGATACGGATGTAATGGTAGGTAATGAAGCTGCCGAAAAATTACTTACAGATCCTCAAAATACGATTTTTTCCGTCAAGCGATTGATGGGCAAATCTTATGAGGATTTACAACAACATCAAAATTTCTTTTCTTATCAAATCATTGATAATGAAATTGAAAACAGCTTGGTTAAAGTTCGTATCAAAGATAAGTTCTATACTCCTATTGAGTTATCTGCCAAGATACTATCCAAACTCAAAAGACGCATCGAAAAAACACTGGATACGATCATTAGTCGTGCCGTTATTACAGTACCTGCTTATTTTAATGATGCTCAACGCCAAGCAACTCGAGATGCTGGAAAGTTGGCTGGACTAGATGTACTACGTATCATCAATGAACCAACTGCGGCTAGTTTGGCGTATGGTATTGGTCTAGACAGTGATACCATACAGACCGTAGCCGTTTATGATTTGGGAGGAGGAACATTTGATATTTCTATTCTCAAAATAGAACATGGTATTTTTGAAGTTTTGTCGACTAATGGAGATACTTTTTTAGGGGGAGATGATTTTGATCGAGCCATACAAAGCTACTGGATAAAAACTTATGGTTTTGAGATAGAGAACAATCCTATTCTGACACAACAGCTACGTTTAGCCGCAGAACAAGCTAAAAAAGCTATCTCTAAACAGGCTCATTTTGGTGTAGAAGTAGCAGGGGTAACCTGTGAATTGACTGCTGATAAGTTCCTAGAGCTAGTACAACCACTTATACAACGTACTATTACAGCTTGTAACAACGCTTTATCAGATGCCAAATTAGAAAAAGAGGCTATTGATGAAGTCATTATGGTGGGGGGCTCTACACGTATGAAGGCGGTACAAGAAGCGGTGCAAACTTTCTTTGGTAAAGCACTCAACAATACACTCAATCCAGATGAAGTAGTCGCTATGGGTGCTGCTATTCAGGCAGATGTTTTAGCAGGGAATAACAAGGATATACTCTTATTGGACATTACCCCTCTTTCGCTTGGTATAGAGACTGTAGGTGGATTAATGGATACTATTATTGCTCGTAATACCAAAGTTCCAATCAAGGCTGGAAGACAATATACTACCTCTGTAGACGGTCAAAAAAACCTCAAAGTAGCCGTTTATCAAGGTGAACGAGATATGATTGCGGATAATCGTAAATTAGGTGAGTTTGTATTGAGAGGCATCCCTCCGATGCCTGCTGGAATCCCTAAAATTGAGATTCATTTCTTGCTCAATGCGGATGGAATCATGAAAGTAAGAGCCAAAGAACTGCGTTCTGGAGTAGAACAAACGGTAGAGATGAAGCCAACTTATGGTATTTCGGAAGAAGAAATGGGAAAAATGCTCTTAGATTCTATCAAGAATGCTAAAGAAGATATGGCGACAAGAGCATTGATTGAGGCCCGAACAGAAGCTAACAATGTACTCTTGTCTACTGGCAAATTCATGGTACAAAACAAAGCGATTCTTTCAGAAGAAGAAATCAACCAAACCAAAAAATTAGCTTTTGAACTAGAACAATCAACAAAAGGAGAAGATAAAGATGCGATCCACAAAGCGATGGAAAATCTAAATGAATACACTACTCCTATGGCTCATAGGGCATTGGATCATAATATTGCCGAAGCGATGAAAGGTAAAAAAGTATAGAAATGTTTGAAAGCATTTCAGGTAAACACATAAATGAAAATGAAAGTAAAAATAATCGTTCTACTGTTAGTCTGGAGTAGTACCCTGGTCATAGGGCAAGAAGAGAATGGAGGAGAAAGTTGGTCCCTAGATAGGTGTATCAAATATGCTTTACAAAATAGCTTACAAGTACAACAAGCCAATCTAGCCGTTGCACAAGCTGACTTAGGCAAAAAGCAAGCCTTTTGGGCTAGATTTCCCACCCTAAATGCCAATTTTAGACATGGAGTTAATTTTGGACGATCTGTAGACTTAACGTCTTACAGTTTTGTCAACCAAGTAGTCCAATCTTCTTCTCTCTCTATTACACTAAATCAACCTTTATTCCAAGGTTTACAACTTCGCAATGGTCTTATTCAGTCGAAAATAGACGTACAAGCAGCTCAAAAAGATGGAGAACAAGCTCGCAATGATGTTGCATTGCAAATTGCACAAGCCTACCTATCGATCCTATTGGCAGAAGAACGTGTCCAAGTACTCGAAGAGCAAGCCAAAGTAACTATTGCTCAATATGAACAAACTAAAAAATTGATTGCCGCAGGTGTCGTAGCTGATAATAGTCGCTATGATCTAGAAGCCCAAATGGCACGAGACGAAGAAAATACAGTCAACGCTCAGAATGCACTAGAACTAGCATTTGTCAATCTCAAAACACTGATGAATGTAGATGTAGCAGATCAAATGACGATTGAGCAAGTCAATGAAATCACAGTTGATGAGGCTAGTAATTTAGCGACATTAGAAGAAGTATATCAACAGGCATTAAATAATCAGCCTAGTATTGCGGCTGCTAAATTGAGAGAAAATAGTGCTCAATTGGGTGTTGATATTGCAAAAGGTGCTCTATACCCAACAGTTGGACTTTTTGGGACAATCAATACTAATTTTTCTAGTGCTGCACGTACTTTTGAAGGAATTGATACCAATAATTTCAATCTAAATGGTACGGTTACTAGTACACAAGATCCTGTGGTGGTCCAATATCCTACTTTTCAAGCTCGTAGAGGAGGTATTATCCCCTATTTTGAACAACTAGCAGGTAATTCGGCAGGTAACATTGGTATCAATGTTTCTATTCCTATTTTCAATGGTATGCGTGCTCGCATCAATATACAACGTGCAGAATTGGCGGTCAAATCAGCAGAACTAGCAACTAAACAACAAGAAGTAACACTAAAAGGAAACATAGATCGAGCTCTAACAGATGTAAAAGCTGCTGCAAAACGGCTCAAAGCAGCTCAAAATACCGTCACTTCGACTAGAATGTCGGTACAAAACACCCGCAAAAGATTTGAACTAGGAGTTGTCAATTCATTTGAGTTGACTAGTGTTCAAAATATTCTTATCTCTTCAGAATCTAATTTATTGCAAGCGAAATACGATTATTTGTTCAAATTAAAAATATTAGATTTTTACAAAGGAACTCCTATTCAAATCGATCAATAGATCTATAATTATTTTCGTCAAAAGTGCGGTAGATTTTGTCACGAGCAGTTTCACAATAGACGCTACTGCACTTTTGACACCAACTCTAAGGACATACTCTAAAAGAGTTACCAACCAAACCCCACTTATTTTTGTTCTTGTTTTTATTCTTACTATCTGGTACCAAAAATAAGCTATTAAAACATTCGCATGACACGCACAAAGAAAAAATCCCGCAAATTACTCTATTTCATCATCTTATTAGTGATAATCGGTAGTGCTTTTGCTTACCGAATGTCTACCAAAAAAGAAAAGGTATTGGAGGTAGCCGTTGCTACTACTCAAAAAAGAACAATCGTAGAAACAG
Source organism: uncultured Aureispira sp. (assembly GCA_964404215.1). GTDB lineage: Bacteria > Bacteroidota > Bacteroidia > Chitinophagales > Saprospiraceae > Aureispira. Next base: position 23,925 of record CAYOJF010000049.1, read on the forward strand.
TAGCAGCTACAGGGAAACTATTCCCTGCTACAGAATTAGAAATCACCTCTAATGTATCTGGAACACTCATTAGTTTACTGGTCAAAGAAGGAGATCTAGTCAAAAAAGGCGAGCTATTGGCTCGAATAGATGCAGATGCTCTACAATCTATAGTAGAGCGATCTCAAGCAAGTACACAAGGCAGTCGGGCACAACTCGAAGCCGCTAAGGCTCAAAAGAAACAACTGGAAGCTCAATTTGCTAATACCCAAATTATCTATACCCGCAATCAACAACTCTATCAAGATGGAATCATTCCTAAAATAGAATTTGAAGCAGCGGAAGCTACTTACAATACTGCTCTAGCCAATATAGAAGCAGCAGAACAGAATATTAGAGCAGCAGAATTTGCAGTAAAAAGTGCAGAAGCAACCGTCAAAGAACAAAAGAACAATCTTTCTCAGACTAGAATCTACGCTCCGATCAACGGCGTCGTATCTACACTATATAAAAAACAAGGAGAGCAAGTAGTAGGTACTGCCCAAATGGCGGGGACTCCTATACTTAAAATTGCAAATCTAAAGTCTGTAGAAATACGGGTTGATGTCAATGAAAGAGACATTCTAAACACTTCTATTGGAGATACTGCTGATATAGAACTAGACGCCTACCCTGATCGTAAGTTTTTAGGAATGGTAACTCAAATTGCTAATACTGCAACAGGACTTAACTCTGTCACGTCTCAACTCACTTCAGACCAAGTGACTAACTTTGAAGTGAAAATTCTGATGCTAGAAGAATCCTATGCTGATTTGACCGCTAAAGCTGGTGGCGATCAGCTACAACGTTCTCCTTTCAGAGCAGGGCTTTCTGCGTCTGCTGACATCAAAACCAATACTAAAAACAATGTTCTTTCTGTCCCTGCCGCTGCTGTAACAGCACGGGAAAAAGAAGCGACTAAAGGGTTAAAGGATAAAAAACAGTTGTTTCAGTGTGTTTTTGTACAACAAGGAGATTCTGTACTACTTAGAGAAGTCGAGACAGGTATTCAAAATTTTGATTTCATCGAAGTTACTAAAGGGCTTTCTGACGGTGAAAATGTAATCAAAGCACCATTTGATGCGATCTCAAAAACCCTAAAAGACAGCATGAAGATAAAAGTAGTGGAAGAGGCGGATTTGTACAAAAAAGAAGAAAAAAAATAAGATCTAACTAGACGTTTTGAAGATAGATTCCGTTTCATATCAATGAAACAAATCACATTCTTTTATTTTCCCATTCAAAACGAACAAAAATGAAATTCATCCTCATTCTTTTATTCCTATTTCCTATTCTATCTATTGCTCAACAACCTGGTGAATTAGTTCCACCAAAAAAAATCAATTATTCCTTTTTTGTAGAGCTCAATGGAGGAATGACTGCTACATTAGAAGACATTAGATATACAGGCAAAGATGGCAGTTCTCCTTATCTAAATTCAGGATATGGGCAAGATCGCACTGGATTTGCCTTCAACTTTAGATTTGGTTTTCAGTTAGAGAAAAAGCACAGTTTCGCTGTAGGAGTAGAAAATATGGAGCTATTCAACAACTACTCTTACTTTAGAGAGAATGTCCCTAATATTGGATTGGTTGGAGTTGGATCTTCTAGTCAAGCCTCTTATCTTGGTATTAACTTTCACTACGATTATACTTTATTTAGAGCAAAGTGGTTCAGTATGTCTCTAGGCTTACAAGCAGGAATTGGACTCGATGATTCTGGTCCCAGCTTTTGGGATAACAAGGCTGGGTATCCCAATCAATCGATAAAGATGGTAATATCGTATCGATGGTCTTTACTAACAAAGAATTGACTAAAAAGACCCGTCGAATTTTTGTCTATGGTTTTAATTGGGCGATGGAGTTTGAAATCATCAAAAATAAATTGGTATTGGGTACCGAGGTCAAGGTCATCCATGCCCCTTATGAAGCTTTGCGTTCTTACGATGTAGCCATCACTGACAACCAAGAACCTAAAATTGAATTTGAACAAATAAGTACTATATTAAATCTAAATTTAGGGTTAAAGATTCGTTATCTTTTTGGATCTAATCTAAATGAGGAATATACAGGCTTCTAAAAACGGGTTGATTCTCTCTCCTAATCCAGTCTAAATTCTACCTTTTTAGTATTATTAATCAAACTTTCAGCAGCTCTATACCCATAGGTTCAGAAAAAAATGTATTTTTGTGCCGTTTTCCTCCTACTTTTAGCGAGAAAATACTAAAAGAGTGATAGCATCTATTTACCTCAATAGAACTTACTCTACATTTAAGACATATTATATATAATAAACACAGATAACAAAAAATGGCTTTATTAGGAACAATTAGAAATCGCTTTGGATGGGTGATGATGGGACTGATTTTCGTTGGAATTGGCTCCTTCTTGTTTATGGATGCAAGTGGTCCAGGTAGCAAGTTAGGGAATAGCTCTTCGAAAGTAGGTAGCGTCAATGGAGAAAAAATTACCCGTGATCAGCTTAGCGAAGCGTCTCGTAATCTACAAGGACAAGGAATGCTTCAACAAGAAGTAGACAAAAATGTTTGGGACAATATTGTAGTAGAAAAGCTAATCAATCAAAAATCACTAGAAGCTGGTTTTGATGTTACAGCGGATGAAATGGGCGAATTATTCTTGAGTGAAGATCCTAGAATACAAAGTTCTCTAGTTGCACAGCAATTTAGAAATCCTCAAACAGGTCAGATTGACTATGAGCGAATCAGACAAGCGTTAACTACTTTCAAAAGCAGAGGAGCTATTACTACTCAATATGAAGGTGACCAACGTCAACAATTGTTGGATCAGTATGATGTATGGAAAGATTTAGAAAAGAGTGTTTACAACAGACGCTTACAAAACAAATATTTCAATGCACTTGATATTGGATTCTATACTCCAGATTGGATGGTAGAAACTGAAAACAATATTCGTTATGCTAGTTATTCTTTTGACTATACTTCTATCCCTTATACTGCTATTGAAGGAGAAGGGGATGTTACAGAAGGAGAAATCAAAGATTATATCAAAGCTCACCCTAGACAATACAAACGTGAAGCAACTGTAAGCGTCGATTATATTACATTTGATGTAATCCCTACCGCTGCTGACTCTTCTGCTATTTATAAAGAAATGGAAGCTACAGCTGATGAGTTTCGCAAAGAGAAAGATGATACTTTATTTGTAGATAGTCGAGATGGAGAGTTTGCTGCTGATTATTATACTAGAGATGAACTAACCGTATTAGAAAGCTTGAAAGATTCTATGCTGTCTGCTGCTGATGGTACTGTTTTCGGTCCATTCTTACAAGACAATCAATACAAAGTAGTAAAAACTGTTGCTAGCAAAACATTGCCTGACTCAGTGAAAGCACGTCACATCTTAGTACGTGGTACTACACAACAAGAATTGATTGCAGGGCGTACATTATTGGATTCTCTCAAAAAAGTATTGGAAGAAGACGCTACTGCTTCTTTTGACTCTCTAGCAGCTAAATTTAGCCAAGATGGTTCTGCTTCAAAAGGAGGAGATTTAGGTTGGAAAGCGAAAGATGGTACCTTTGTAGCTCAATTTGAAGAGCACATGTTTTATTCTGGTAAAAAAGATAGTCTAAAAATTATCTTTACTCAGTTTGGAGCTCACCTTATTCAGATTACAGGCAACAAATTTGAAACGAATAAAAAAGGTGTTCGTATTGCTGTTATTGCTCAAAATATTGTTCCTAGCGATAAAACAGTAAGAGCTGTAAAAAGTAAAGTCAATGACTTTATCATTACTAACAATAGTAGCGATAAAATGAGAGCCGCTGCACAAGAAAAAGGAATGCAAGTAGGTTCTGCTTCTGGACTTAAAGCAGATGATTACGAAATCGCAGGTTTAGGTAAAAATTCTGCTGCTGCTTCTATCATTGACTGGGCACACGAAGAAGGATCAAAAGTAAACATGGTCAACACAAGTCTCTTGGGAATTGATAATGAAGCATTAAACTATACAAAACAATATGTAGTAGCTTCTTTGACTAACAAGACTCCTAAAGGATTGGCTAGTGCTAATGACCCAATTGTAAAAGCTGAAGTAGATAGAATTCTACGTAATAAGAAAAAAGCAGCTCTTGTAGATAAAAAGTTGAACGAAGTTAATACCCTAGATGGTATAGCAGGTGCTTATGGTGTCAGTGTTCGTACAGCTAATGCGGTACAATACAACAATGCTGATATTAGCCCAGCTACTTCAGAACCTAAAGTAGTTGCTTTAGCAGCTGCTACTGCTACTGGAAAAGTATCTAAAGCTATTGCTGGTAACGAAGGTGTTTATGTTGTTCGTACGACCAACAAAACAGAAGCAGCTACCATTGCAGATATCAAGACAACTCGTCAAAGTATCAATAGAGTAGTAACTGGAGCTGTATCTAGTAAAATTTTGGATGATATGAAAGAAGATGCTGATATTGTTGATAGTAGAAATGACTAATCAATAGATATGAATGCACTATTCATCAATAAAAAAATCCCTTGTTCTCTGAAGAACAAGGGATTTTTTTTATCGAACATCATCCCATCCGATTCAAGTCATCAAACAACTTTATAATGCATTTCGTACAAATCAAATCCTTCTGCCCAATAATCTTTTTGAGTATCTATCAACCTAAAGCCTGATTTCTCATAAAAAAGATAGACTAACTGTGAGGTACGCACTATAATCTGTCGAATCTGATCTATCTGTTGCAGTTCTCTCACTCTATGTGCTAACAATCGCTTCCCTAATCCTTTTTGATGATAATCTGCTGCCACAAAACCCCAACTAATATATCCAATTTCATTTTTAATATTAATACCTCCTGCTGCTACGATTTGCCCATTCAACAGAAGCACACTGTAAGACTCTATTTCATGATCTAAGTAATGACTTAAAGCTTCTTCTTCTTGAGGAGAAAAATATTGAGGCGTATTCGTCCTAAAAGCAGCCAAAACAGCAACTTTATCTTCTGGTCTATAATTTCGTATTACAATTTCGAGTTCTTCCATTATAGTAAGGATTAAGTCTATATCTAAGCAATCAATAGGAGGGCAATAAGTCTATTTGTAGCAATTCTCGGTTTAATAAAAAAACATATATAAAATCGTCTACCTAAACACAAAAAGCCAACAGGAAATTCCCTATTGGCTTTCTTTTTAAGATTACTTACGTAAGTAAAAGAGCAATCAATTTACTCTGCTACTACATCATTAATACTTACTTTTTGTCCATCTTTGAACGCCACTACAAAAGGAGCTCCTCCTACTCTAGCACGAGCTTCTTCTTTTGCTGCTTTTGCTTTTGCTAATGTTTTGAATCCTGTAATATAGAAATAAGTCAATCCGTTAGACTGCTTTCTCTGCTCAATCAACCCTAAGTGATTAATCTCTACAAAAGAGATATTCTCTGGCTTAGAGTAAGCTCCTAGTTGTACCTTAAATTCTACTCCAGTCTCTAATCGAGTTGGATTTGGAGTTACTTCCGATGGATTAGCCGTCCAACTATCGTAATTATTTTCCTTGATAATAGGTGTTTCTACTACTGGTTCGTTAGGTTGTCCTCCTGTAGGATTGTACCCATCAATACTTGGAGTAGGTTGACCACCACTAGTCATCCCTGCTGGTGCTGCTGCCGCTACTGGTGGGTAAACTACCTGTGAGCTGGCGGCAATCTTGCCTGCCAAAGTATTTGTATTCAACTCAACTGGTACTTTGAATGCATCCTTATATGTTTTACGAACTTCTGCCAAGTTATTGTTTAGATGTGTTTCATCTACAAAAACTCCTACACGGTATACATTTAAATCACCTTTCTTTTCGCTGATAATATTACCATACTTACTCAATTCAAAACGCTGCTCCTGACTTAATTCTTTAGTCGCTAATGCTTGAATCATATATCCAGTAGTAGGCAATGGTCTTCCATCAGACTGATAAGAAAAGTATTTAGAGGAAGTTGGTGGATTTACCAATTCTGTATTGCTTGGTGTACTTGGCTCTCCAATGACAACACCATCATCAGTAGTAGCTCCATCAATAATATTCCCCCACTTATCACGTACAACAGTACCTGCTGCAAACATTGGTCGAGTTTGTAATAAAGTCTTTTTACCTCCTGTTCCAGTATTAACATCAAATACTAAATTTTTGAATCCTGCTTTAGAGATTGCAATAGTATAATCTGTCAATGGATCAAGAATAACAGAATACTCCCCATATAGGTTAGTTGGTTCCTTTACTTTCTTCTCTGCTCCTGTCTTTCTATTCTTAATATAAACCATTGCGTCTGCTAATGGTCGCTTAGTATTTCCATCAACAATTCCACCAATATAAAAATTCATTGCACAAGGAACTGTACCTGGAGGATTTCCTCCTACCGTTGGCTTAGGCCCTACTGTTACAACACTTGTATTATTGACTGGTGTTGTGGTATTATTAGTATTGTAATTGGGTGGAGGCGTCGTCGTATTAGGATTATTAGTTGCTGTATTTGAAGAATAGTTTATTCCTGTTCTATTTTTTTGATCGTTATTATTACTTGTATTATTAGCTACTGTATTGTTATTATTTACAGTCGTGTTATTGTTAGTAGCCGTATTGTTATTGGTTGCCGTATTATTATTAGTTGTATTATTATTAGTTGTATTATTATTGGTTGCGGTACTATTAGTACCCCCAGTGTTGTTACTGACTACAGCATTCATCTCTGCATCATTAACAGGAATCAAGAAACTTTCATCTCCTTTGAGTACTGCTGAATAGATATCATATTTTCCATTTCTATCAGATGAAAAATAGCCTATACGTTTGACCGCGTCAAAAACAAAATACATATCATCATAAGAAGAGTTAATTTGGGGTCCTAGATTACGGACATCTCTCCAGGTACCTGCAATACTTTTAGCACGGAATAAATCGTACCCACCAAAACCTTTGTGAAAATCCGAAGCAAAATACAAATCTCCATTGTTAGCGATATGTGGACATACCTCATCTCCTACTGTATTGACATTAGGTCCTAAGTTTTGAGGGGTAGTCCAACTTCCATTGCGGTAGTAAGTCACATAAATATCATATCCACCTTGGCTACCTGGTAATCCATCAGCAGCAAAGTATAAAGTATTGCCATTACTAGCAAAAGAAGGAAAAGAAGCAGAAGTGTTCTTATTCAAGAACGGTAGTTTTTTACCTGGAGGGAAATCTTCAATTTTTTGCATCGCATGAATTTCCATTTCCAATCCTGTCAACGTAGCTCCACGTACATGACGTTGTCCATCTACAAACATATTAAAAGTAGAAACACCTCTTTTTTCGTCTAGTGTGATATCAAATGGGGCAAGATTATTTGCTGGCATGAACATTCCCTCACCTTTCAGAATTTTCAAATCAGACAACTGTCCTGTTGTCCCTCTTTTTGATTTGTAAATAAAATTTTGAGTAGAAGGATCCGAAAAACCACCTGGCAAACTCTCTAACATAATCTTACGAGAAGAAGTAAAGAACAAATCACCACGGTGCAATACAGGAGCATAATCATCATACTTAGCAGAACTTACTTTTGTTTCCTTTGCTACAAAGAAAGCACTCTGTGTATTCAGATTGTTCTTAGCAAATGTACAAGAAGCTTTTGCTTTTTGAGCTAAATCACCTCCATATTGAGCATAGACAGTAAGCACTTCTATCGCTTTATCATATTTTTTATTCCCTTTGAGTACCATTGCATACCAATAGTGATTGATAGGAGCAACAGTAGGATTCTTTGTAGCCATAGCATAATACTTCTCTGCTCGTTCCATATCATTGAGGTAACGATAACAGTTAGCGAGTTTGACCTGTAAGTCCAAATTGCCAGAATTACTGATTGCTGCCCGTTCGTAGTACCCAACGGCCTGTTTAAAATCTCTTGCCAAATAGGCTACATTTCCATTTTCCAATGCTGTTTGGGCCGAGATATTACCTGCTATCATTAACAGGCATATTGCCAAGCATATATTACGCATAATACTAAGTTTAGTTTAAGATGACTTGCTGTAGCAAGCGATGTTTTGAGTTTTTAGAATCTCACAATTTTACAAAAAAATATACAAATAGTCTACCAATGTAATTATTACATTAGTGATTAAAGCATGTTTACTTCTGAATGATGATTCGTCTAAGTTTTAGTTTTTTCAAGAATCACCTTCTGATGGTGTTGTTTTTTTCTCTAGTACCTCTGTCATATCAGCTACTAGTGTACACCCTTTCCCTTCTTCTCTACGAATATCTACTTTGCCATTAGCCAAGAAAGAAAAAACTATACGACAGGCATTACCATCTTTCTCTTCTTCGAATACCGCCTTAGTTCCTTCTAGTGATAGTTCTCTATCCAGAACCAAGAACTCTTTACCTTCCCCATATATTGTACTCTTAACTTTTATTTTGTTTTCTGCTAACTTTTCTACAACCAAAACTTGTTTTGTTTTCTGCTCCTCACTAGACTCATAAGTTCCATATAGATTAGCTATTATTTTTGCCTCTGCTGCTAGCAAAGCCTCTTCGAATGGAAATACAGGTGTTTTAGATGTTTGTGCAAATTCTCCAGAAGCCGAAACTCCTACTCCAAATCCACAATCAAAATCAGTTCCTTTTGCCTGATTGACCACAATTCCTCCATTGGCTTGTAAAGTAAAAGTCAGTTGGCACTCCTCTCCAAATTCTTTGGTTATCCAAGTAGCTGTCTGGTTTTTAGGCCCCAGAATAGCTTCTCCTGAAGCTCTACCAGATGGTCTACTGTCCCCTCCTTCTTGAATCTCTAATTCAAATCGTAAGTTACCTCCTTCATTTTTTTGCATGGCCAAAAAGCCTCCTCCATCAACCGCTTTCAAATCACCATAGCCATAGGTTCCTTCCCAGTTCTCTACTTTGACAGATTCTAAAGCAACAGGATCTGTTGTTTCTGTTCCAGAAGTACAAGCTGTAAAATAAATCGAAAAGACAATCAAGAATACAAAATGGATTATTTTTTTCATTATGGTCAATAATTAATGTTGATAAAGTTGTTAAAAAAAATCTACTCTAAAATTCGTCTCCAACTCATTAATTGAATACAAAAATTCTATAATATACCCTATGTTCAGAATTGACTACGAAAAAAGAGTCGTCTTCCGTCTATACATAAAAAAAGACTAGCTCCTAAGTTACATTTTTTAGGGACAAGTCTTTCTATTATTTTATGATATTTTATCAAAAACATTTAACTAATACTTCTTCTCAATATTATAGTTTATGATGCTCTGACAGTACTTCCTAAGTATTTCCTAGTGTTTTTTTCAATATTATGATTGTTTTGTCTATTTCTGCTTTGGTATTGTAATGTGAAAAAGAAAAACGAACTGACTGATACTCTGATGGTATATCAAACTGCTGCAATACTCTCGATTTAGAGACTGCTCCAGAATTGCATGCAGACCCTCCAGAGGCACTAATTCCCCCTAGATCTAGTTTGAACAACAATAAGTTAATAGGTAAAGTTGTTGGGAAAGCCACATTTAACACCGTGAACAAATACTGTTGTTTTTCGTGATTCCCATTGAGGCGAATTCCTGGAAAGTTTTCTTTTAATTGTTCCACAAAATAATCGCGAATCATATCAATGTGCTGCCTACGCTCTTCTAGTTCATCAACTGCTGTTTTGAGTGCGACTCCTAGCCCTAATATGCTCGCCACATTTTCAGTCCCTGAACGCATCTGACGTTCCTGACCTCCTCCGTCAATATACGCCCCTATAGAATTTTTCTTATTTATATATAAAAAACCAACTCCTTTGGGTCCATGTAGTTTATGTCCAGAACCTGAAAGAAAACTAATATTAGTGGTAGAAACATTGATCGGTAAGTGACCAATCGTCTGAACTGTATCTGTATGAAAATAAGCTTCGTGTTTAGCACACATCGCCCCTATGGCATCAATATCATTGAGCGTTCCAATTTCATTATTGGCATGCATCAATGAAACCAATGTTTTCTGATCTCCTGTCGCTAATAGCGTTTCCAAGTGTTCCAAATTAGCCTTTCCACAAGGTGTCAATTCCACATACTCTACCGTTATATTTTCGGCACACAATCGGTTCACAGTATTAAAAACACAAGAATGCTCAATAGGGCTAGAAATAATACGTCTAACTCCCAAATCACGTACCGCACACTTGATAGCCATGTTATTAGCTTCTGTTCCTCCAGAAGTAAATACAATCTCAGCAGTAGAAGCTCCTATAGCATCTGCTACTATTTTGCGTGTTTTTTCTATGGCAGCTCTAGCCGTTCGTCCCTCTTGATGTGTAGAAGATGGATTTCCATAACTATTTTTCAAGAATGGAATCATAGCATTTAGTACCTCATCACTGAGAGGTGTTGTCGCAGCATTATCAAGGTAGATTCTCATAGTTTTTGATTCATTTTATTAGATAATAGTACATATTATAGCTGTTATCAACAGGTACAATCATATACTGACCAATGGAAATAAAAATATAAATTTTAGAGTCAAAGTTGTTCTTATTCTAACATGAATAAAGATACATAATTTAATACTTTCACTTTAATAACCACCCATAAAATATGCTAATCCTTATGATTCAAATGCAAAATATTCTTATTGAACTGGATTCCTAATTTAGACCTCCTCTCCTTTGAGAATAGCACTCATATCCATCTTGATCTTCTTGGCTAATGTCTCTGCTGTAGGAGCAGATTCACTCTCGGTATAAATACGAATAATAGGCTCAGTATTGCTACGACGTAGATGCACCCAGTTTTCATCTAAGTGAATTTTTAAGCCATCCACTGTATTTTGAGGATAGTTTTTGTATTTATTTTTTAGTTTTTCTAACAAATCATCAATATCAATCTCGGGTGTCAACTTAATTTTGTCTTTGATGATCGTATAATTAGGATAAGAGGCACGTAATTGAGATACTTTCTTTCCTGAAGAAGCTAAATAAGACATAAATAAGGCAATCCCTACTAAAGCATCTCTTCCGTAATGCAATTCAGGGAAAATAATTCCTCCATTTCCCTCTCCACCAATAACAGCACTGGTCTCTTTCATGGTTTGAACTACATTGACCTCACCTACAGCAGAAGCCGTATATTCTCCTCCATGTTTAAGTGTAATATCTTTTAACGCTTGTGTAGAAGATAGATTAGAAACGGTATTTCCTTTTCGGTGTTGCAATACATAGTCTGCTACTGCTACCAGGGTATATTCTTCTCCAAATACATCTCCTTGCTCTGTCACAAAAGCTAAACGATCCACATCAGGATCAACAATGATTCCCAAATCAGCTTGTTGTCTTTTCACTTCTTCTATCAACCCTGTCAAATGCTGTGGTAATGGCTCTGGATTGTGTGCAAATCTGCCATTCAACTCATCATTAATCGCCAAAACCTCACATCCCATCTGTTCTAACAAGGGCACTACAGAAAGGGCTCCTGTAGAGTTGATACAGTCCACTACTACTTTGTAATTCTGTTCATGTACGACTTGTGTCTGAACCAAATCTAATCCCAAAATAATATCAATATGCTTCTGGATAAAACCAACTGCTTTTTTGTAACGTCCTAGATCATCTACATTAGCATATTTGACTTCGTTTGTCGTAATCAATCGCAAAATTTCTGCTCCATCTTCTCCAGATATAAATTCACCTCTGTCATTCAAGAATTTAAGTGCGTTCCATTCTTTAGGGTTATGACTTGCCGTTACTATTATTCCTCCTCCAGCGGATTCCATCGTTACTGCGATTTCGACTGTTGGAGTAGTAGATAACCCCAAATCAAGGACATCTATTCCCATCATCCGAAGTGTACTACCAACAATATCGGTCACAATCGCTCCTGATATTCTGGCATCTCTGCCTAGCACAACTAAGGGTGTTTTATTGCTATTGAGCAACCACTGTGCATATGCTGCGGTACTTTCTACAACATCTTGTGCTGTTAGGTTCGCTCCTACTTGACCGCCTATTGTACCTCTAGTTCCTGAAATTGATTTTATGAGTGCCAATCGATTCTCTATTTTAATCAAATTGTTCAAGCCTACTTGAATTCACATTATGATATAATGTAAACAAGACTTCTTAAACAATTCTAATGTGTATGATGTGTGAATTTGTGGTGCAAAAATACTGTTTTTATTATGGCTTTTGGTACGAACTTCCTATTATTTTTGTAATGTTTAATCACTAGAAGCCAAATGATTGTAATTAATTCCTTATTTTTGAAGTAGTTAATCCTACTAAAGAATGATTTTTAGCATTCGTTCTTTTCTAGAATTTAACCTGTAAATCCAACACATTCGGATAAAATAAGAATCTCTAACCTCTTTTTTAGAGACTTTGCTTTAGTATGCTGGGGCTCCCCTTTCTCCCATTCCTAATCAAGCAACTATTCTCTTACTTTAGCCGTTCCTATTAAGTAATGGTGCAAAAGTAACCGTAGAATGAAAAAATAGCTAATTTGGATTAGTTGGAGGCATGAACGAGTGAATCCCTGAGGATAAATGTATAGAATACATTTAACAAAGTGAACCACTAGTGGGTAACGTAGCTTTAGCGAGCAAATGATCAAAATTAGACTTTTTTCAGTACAGAAACATTTGTAAGATTACTTAAAGAGCACAGTAAACCGTTCTTAGATACTTACC
>CAYOJF010000050.1:0-25957 GCA_964404215.1 uncultured Aureispira sp.
AACTGATAGGCATTAGTATCAGTTGTCGATATTCCTTTTTGGTAAGTAATTTCTTTATCAGAAGCTATTTGCACTGGATTATTAGCAGCAGTAGCTTCTAGATTAATCATCCCTCCAGTCACTAGTAGTTGATCATCTGCTACTGTTTGTAGATTATGGTTGATTATATCTTTTAGTTGATAGGCTTCTGTCAGGTGGACTTCTATTGATTCAGTGATGATTTGTCCCTGCTCATTAACAAAACTATTAGCAGGAATAATTAAAATACCTCCTTGGCTACCCTGTACGATATTGCGTTGATTGGGGTCGATTTGGAAGGTGGTGTTAGGAGTATTGTTCTCTTTTGAGGGACTGCAGCTAAATAGTAGCAGCAAAATGAGTAGGGGAAATATATTTTTCATTAGGAAATTGGGATTGATTTGAATAAAAAAAACATGCTATAGAATTTTCTACAGCATGCATCAAAGATAACATTTATTTTGATTAGAATGAGCCAGACTTAATACCCAACGAATAGGTATTTTGTATTATATTTAAAATATAAATTATTCCATATTCCTACTAAACTATTACTAGGTAAGATACTATCTTTATGAGGGATAACTCTATTATGCTCTGTACTCCAGTCTAATAAATTTTGCCAATCTGGGCTGTATTCAAAACATTCTTTACTGTGGTATTTATTACTTTCTTGAAGCAATACAGAGAGCGTAGTTTCTTCAGAATTCCTCCATTTTGAAAAAGTACTTTTAGCAGTAGAAAAGTAGGCATGATGAGTGGAATCTAATGCTCCAAAGGTAGATGCTCGTTGTCTAGACAATTCTTCCAAGACGCTGTTTTCTGCTTTCGATTGACATTTATACCTTTCCCAGTAAAAGGATATTTTAGCTCTTAAAAAGGCACTTTCTTGATGTTTTTTAACAATACTGCCTAGTATAGGGATGAATTCAAAATATTCAAGTGTCTGCCAGCCTTTTTTGTAATTATCAAAATTAAAGTGTGCAATCGTACTTGATTGGAGTGTACGGACTGCTTGTCTATATACGACAGTAAATAGCGTAGTTAATATGGTTAAACTCACTAAAGCAAGTATAATGATAGCTTTCTTTTTCATCTGCTGTTTTATTTCGTGAAACCATCGTCTATATTCTCACTCCACGAGTCTCCTGTTGCGGTATGTACTTCTCCATTGTGACCCTAATTTGAATATGCTTTAAGGTTACTTTTACACATATCATATTTATGATTTCTTTTTTTTAAATTCTTTAATCATTTTAAGAGTAGTTGACACTGTTATGATTGCAAATCCTATTATTTCGTAGAATGAATAATCACTAAGTAAAATGAATGCTAGGATAAATAATAGGGTACTTATAAGGTAAGTAAATACAAATTTTCTTTCCTCTTCTCCTTCTTCAAAAAAAATATATACGCTGATGAAAATAGATGCTATAATAAAAGCAATTTCAGTGTAAACATTTGTTAATGGTAATTTGATTGCAAAAAAAGAAACTATAGCACCAATAATAATTCTCATATTAATCCCTACGTTTAAATTTAACTATTAATGGAGCAGATGACACATCATCACAAGATATATCTATTTCTGAATTGTTAAAATCTTCTATTATTCTTAATAATTTGTCTTCTGCTTTATTAAAATTTGAATTACCAAATATATCCAATTTCTTCTCAATAGTATCACGTATTAAAATTTCTATTTCATTAAAATTTTGATCTTCTATTTTGATTGTTAGAGTTGTTTTATAGCCATTTTCTGAACCACTAGTTGATCTGAATGTCTCATAAGTAGCTTCAATAACCAGTTTATCACCTCGATTTAATCCCCCTTCCATTGCGACCAAAGCTAATAATTTATTATCAGCAAGACCTATTGAGCCAGCAAACATGACTGCTAAAGGTACTTTAGTTATAGGGACAAGTGTAGAAACCATACCTACAGTCATGGATTTAGCGGTATTTACGTTAGATAAAGTTTCATCTACACTATCATTCCAAGCGTTTATACTTTCTCCTGTGGGAAATGTATAAATCCAACGATTTGTAGAACGGTTTGTTACTTTATTGTAAAATACTTTCATTCCCCTTATAAGGTGTTCTGATCCTCCTTGATAATGCCCTCCATCAGTTAAGTTACTGTTGTGATGTTTGATTTTTTCATAATTTGATTGATAATCAAAGTTACTACAAATAGTACAGCTAATTTCAAAGACTTTGTGAAACGCTCTGAATACCTTCTGAAAGGTTAGTTTAGTTTGATGAAGGGGAAAGTATTGTGCTTTGAAACTTACTAATAGGACAGAAAAATAAAAATCCCTCATCAAAACTTGATGAGGGATTTTTATTTTTCTATTCTTAGATAGGTGTCAACATGATTTTTTATACAGGATATTTGAGGTCTTCAAATATATTGTCGGGTGAACGATAACGATGCGTACTCATTTGCCAATGATAACTTGCAGCATTTAATTTATTTAACCCTTCTAGATAAGTAGTAATAGCACATTTATCATCAACTGAAAAATCAGCTATTTGCTTTTGGACTAGATCACAATTCGCTAAAAAGGATTCGTAGGACTGGTTAACATGAGTGATTCCCATCTGGATCGCCTCATCTAAATCACTGGCAAGGTTTGTTTTTAGATAAGCATTTAACAAATTATGATCACTATGTTTTTCTTTGTGATATGAAATCAAGTCATTGGATAATACTCCAACCAATGCACAATCTCCCATTACTTCTTTTAGTGCAGCACAACGCTCAAAAAATAAAGGATATAAATAAACGTCATTGACATATTCAATCATTCCCATTGTCGGATACATACCTCCAAAATAAATTCGGGATTCTATATATTCGGTTACTGTTTTATAGTCAACGGGTTGGAGTGTATGCAACATGTGCTGATATAGATCAGAGGTGTAGCGTTTGAAAAATACTTCATTAGAATTGGTTCTAATTGTTTTTCCACAATATGCCACTGCTTCGAATAATGGGATGAACTCGTCTGTTAAATCGTTAATATTGTTCTCGCCAGTGATCCAGCAATTGAATAGGCTTTGAAAATCAGGTAGCGTATTTTCATATTGCATGTCTTCTCCAAAGAAATCATCTAGGTAATATAGAGTAGAAAACCAAACGGTTACCAAGATAGAACGCTCTACATCGGTGTTGGTAAAAATATATGGCGTCATAGTATGATGACTGCTGTAAAAAGCTTCTGAGTAAATTCCTAATTCTTTAGATTTCTTTTTTGCTGCTTCTAGTATGAGATTACTCTTGGGGTGAATATTGAAAGTAGTCGCAGAAATAGTGAATGCTGTTGTGTGATAAGTATGGATAGGTTTCATAATTACAATTGATGTATAATGCTAGTTTTTGTATTGTTTCTGGAAGTTGTTGGTCAGTTGAATGTAAGAGAAATAGGTTTATTTCTCAATTAGAAATGCTGAAATGCAGGAAATACTTTCCGAATGGTAAGTTGGGACAAATGAACGATGAATTTATGCTCTATTTTGAGCAATTGTATTCTTTATTTTGACCTGTTCTTGATGGAATGTATTGTTTTTCGATACTATTTACCCACTTTCTTCCCACATCTACCCACCAAGCTTATTTTTTTACCCCAAAAACTATTTATTATCCTTGAATGATGATTTTTTTTGGTGAAAAAATCAAAAATGACCAAAGATTACCACCGAAATAAAAAGTGTAAACAAATGGTTGATAAAACAGCGGAATCCCTTGTCGATAAAAGGGTGTAGGTGTTTTGGTAGAGTGCCAAAATGAAATAAAAACAATAGGAAACGTAAAAAAATAAAAACGGTGGGAATTTTTTTGAACAAAAAGTGGTAAAAGGTGGTAAAAAGTGGGAAGAAATGGTAAATTTGGGGTACTAAAGTCAAAAAATGATTCAATTCTTAGGAGAATATAGCTGCAAAATAGACGCTAAAGGGCGTCTTCGCCTGCCTTCTCCTCTAGTCAAACAGCTAGGGGATTTGGCACAAGAGGGCTTTGTGCTAAACCGAGGTTTTGAAAAGTGTTTGACACTCTATCCAAGACAAGCTTGGAACCACATTTCACAAGATATTCAAAAGTTGAATCAATACGTGAAAAAGAATAGAGAATTTATTCGCTATTTCTTCAGAGGTGCAACAGAAATGGAGCTAGATGGCAATGGTCGTTTATTGTTTCCTAAATCACTGTTGGATTATGCTGGCGTGCAGAAAGAGTTAGTACTGTTTGCTTACTTTGATAAAATAGAAGTTTGGTCAAAAGAAGCGTACGAAGCATTGTTGGACGAAGAGCCAATGGATTTTGATGATTTGGCGGAAGAAGTCATGGGTAATAAGCAAAGTGAAGATGGAACAGCAATATCATGATCCTGTCTTGCTCCAAGAGAGCATAGAGGGACTGAATATACAACCTGATGGTGTTTATGTGGATGTTACCTTTGGAGGTGGTGGCCACTCGAGATTGATTCTCGAAAAACTAGGGGCAAATGGTAGATTATATGCTTTTGATCAAGATGCAGATGCTTTAGATAATCTTATTGAAGATGATCGGTTTAAGCTATTGCCCTATAACTTTAGGTACTTGAAGCGATTTTTGCGATTAGAAGGAGTCCGTAAAGTAGATGGGATTTTAGCTGATTTGGGGGTTTCTTCTCATCAATTTGATACCGCAGATAGAGGCTTTTCTTTTCGATTTGAAGCACTGTTGGATATGAGAATGAATCAGCAAGCACCTATGACAGCTCAGAAGGTTCTTTTGACTTATTCGGCGAATGAATTGCAACAAATCTTTGGTAAATATGGTGAAGTAAGAAATGCAAAAACCTTGGCAAATAGAATTGTACAAGCAAGAGGGGCAGGAGAAAAATTGGAGACGATTGGTGATTTTTTGAATACAATAGACAGTTGTATCAAAGGAAAAAGAAATCGTTATCTATCACAAGTCTTTCAAGCATTGCGAATGGAGGTGAATGAGGAAGTTCAAGTACTAGAGGAAATGCTTTGGCAGACAACAGAAGTGCTGAAAGAAGGAGCGAGGTTAGTGGCTATTTCTTATCATTCGTTGGAGGATAGATTGGTCAAAAGTCTGATCAAAAAAGGAACGTTTGAAAAAGAAGTAGAAAAAGATATTTATGGTAATTTTTATCAACCACTGCGAGCAGTCAATCGAAAATTGATACTGCCAACAGCAGAGGAGATAGAACGCAATCCTAGAGCTCGATCCGCCAAAATGCGTATCGCAGAGCGAACGGATGCTAAACCATTGGAATTAGAATAAAAAAAGAGAACTGTAATATAAAATGGCAGAGAATAAATACAAAGCACCAGAGGTGCCACAGAAAATTAAGAAGGGAAGAGCTACTCCTAAGCGTAGTCCAGCCTTGACCAATGGACTGAATATGACTGCATTTTATTTATTCAATAATATACATTTCATTTTTTATGTAGCTTTTTTGGGAATTATTTATATCGCAAATTCGCATTATGCAGTCGAAACGATTAAGGAAATCAAAGGACTACAGAAAGAATTGAAAACAACTAGCTGGGAGAGTAATTCAAAAAAATCAGAATTGATGTACCAAAGTATGGAATCAATTGTGTCTCAGAAAGTTCACCATTTGGGATTGAGAGAACTAGAGGATAATCCCAAGAAAATTATTGACAAAAAAGAAAATAAATAACACACACTGTGTGTGACACAAGAATATAATGCCTAAGAAAAACCAAAATGATAAAGACAGTGCTGTCGACATAAAGAATGCTATTTTATGGCGTATTTATGTCGTGATGGTGTTAGCTATGCTAGCAGCATTAGTCATTCTTTTGCGAGTAGGAGAAGTGCAGTATATCAAAGGAGATGAGCTTCGTTCGAAGGCAGAAAGTATCTATATTGCCAATAGAGCGGTAGAAGCTCCTCGAGGAAACATTTTAGCAGAAGATGGTAGTTTACTAGCTACTTCGTTGCCTTATTTTCAAGTTAATTTTGATACTCGTGTTGTTCCTAAAGATACTTTTTATAAATATGTAGATACTCTAGCGACGTGTATCGCTCGCTATGTAGATGGGGAGTATACGATAGGAGCTTATAGCGAACGCCTCAAAAGAGCCAGAGAATCGGGCAATCGTTATTTGTTGATTCGTCAAAATGTATCGTACTTAGAATTATCACGTATCAAAACGTTTCCTTTGTTCAACAAAGGAGGACAGTACGAGAGTGGGCTGATTATTACTAAAATGAGTAAACGCCAGTATCCATTTAAGATGTTAGCACACCGATCTATTGGGTATATTCGTCCTTACGTCAAAATTCGTAATAATGGGGATACCATCAGAGATAAAGATGGTAATCCATTGGTAGATACTATGCGAGTGGGAATAGAGCAAGCTTATGACTATGTGCTGGCAGGAGAAAAAGAGATGAAGCCCATGAAGCGTATTGGTAATAATATTTGGGTGCCATTGTCTGATATGAGTGAGATAGAGCCACAGTCTGGAAAAGACGTGGTGACCACCTTGGATATTAATATTCAAGATATAACAGAAAAAGCTTTATTGAAACGCTTGAAAATGGATCAGGCAGATCATGGGTGTGCCATTGTAATGGAAGTAGCTACAGGCGAAATCAAAGCAATTGCAAATATTGGTTTTACAAAGGATCGGAAGAACTATTGGGAAACTCGAAATTATGCAATAGGAGAGGCAGCAGAACCAGGGTCTACTTTTAAGTTGGCAACGATGATGGCATTATTCGATCATGGACATGCTACACCGAATGATACAGTTAATCTTAATTTGGGTAAAACAAAGTTTTATGATGAAGAGATGGAAGATGCTTCGTATCATGGATTGTATCAGACTTCTTTAGGAAAGGCTTTTGAAATGTCTTCGAATGTAGGGGTAGCTAAAATGGCTAACAAATACTACAATAAAGATAAAGCAAGTAGAGAAAAATACATTGACTATTTGAGAGGGTTGCACTTTGAGGATTCTAAATTGGGGTTTTCGGGAGAGGCTTCTTCTTTTATCAAAGGGCCTGATCATGCAGACTGGAGTGGTATTTCGGTACCTTGGATGTCTATTGGATATGAATCTTATCTGACACCCTTACAGACGCTAAACTTATACAATACGATAGCGAATAAGGGTAAAATGATGAAGCCTCGTATTGTGAAGGAGATTAGAGCCTTTGGTAAGATAGAACGCAAGTATGGACCAGAAGTGATTCATAGAAACTTAGTAAAACCAAAGACAATCGACTATGTACAAGGTTTACTTTTGAGAGTAGTAGATGGAAAGAAAGGTTCTGCTAAGCGAATCAAGACCGATCAGTATAAAATAGCAGGAAAAACAGGTACATCTATTATTAATTATAAGGCTTACAAACAAAGACGTGCTGCTAAGAAATATAGAGTGTCTTTTGCGGGGTATTTTCCTGCTGATAATCCAGTATATTCTTGTATTGTCGTGATTACTAATCCTAGAAACAATACTTATGGTGGTACCGTAGCTGCCCCTGTATTTAGAGAAATAGCAGATAAATGTTATTCTAAGATAATAGATGTACACGAACCAATTAATGACACTAATCGTGTCTATGTGAGCAATAAAATGCCAGATTTTCAGATTGGTTATAAGCAAGATTATCAACTGTTGATGAGTGAGCTAGAAATGCCACACAAAGATAAATCGAATACACTTTGGGCGGTATCGAGAGTAGAAGAAGATAGTGTAGTACTCAAAACAAGAATGTTCCGAGAAGAAGAGGTGCCGAATGTAGTAGGTATGGGACTGAGAGATGCACTGTATCTCATGGAGAACAGAAAGTTAAGAGTCCAAGTAGTTGGTTCTGGAAAAGTGAAATCACAGTCGATCAAACCAGGGACAAGTGTTGGTAGAGTGAAATTTGTCAAACTAGTATTGGGATAGGGTATGATGAGATTAGAGCAATTATTAGAAGGGGTATCTTACCAACTTCAAGGAACGATACCCAAGAGAGTCAGCTTTACCTCTATTGAGTTTGACTCTAGAAAAATAAAAAAAGGAAGTTTATTTGTAGCTATCAATGGCGTACAGGTAGATGGGCATCAGTTTATAGATAAGGCGATAGAGTTGGGAGCTACTATTGTTTTGTGCGAAAAGATAACAGCTCCCAAAGAAAATGTTCTTTATATCGTTGTCGAAGACAGTAGTATTGCTTTAGGAATTTTGGCTCGTAATTATTATGACAATCCTTCTCAAAAACTACGATTGGTAGGTATTACAGGGACGAATGGAAAAACGACAACGGCTACTTTATTGTATAAGCTATTTTCGAAACTGGGGTACAAAGTAGGATTAATTTCTACTGTTGAAAATCGAATAGGAGATACGGTAATACCTAGCACACATACGACACCTAATGTATTGGCTCTAAATGAACTGCTACAACAGATGAATGTGGCAGGGTGTGAATATGCTTTTATGGAAGTTAGTTCCCATGCAATTGATCAAGAGCGAATTGCAGGAGTTCATTTTGAAGGGGGCGTATTTACCAATATTACACATGATCACCTAGATTATCACAAGACTTTTCAGAACTATATTTATGCGAAGAAAAAGTTTTTTGATGAGTTGCCTAAAAGTGCTTTTGCATTGACCAATCTAGATGACAAACGAGGAATGGTCATGTTACAGAATACGGCAGCTAAAAAAGTAACCTATGCTCTACGAACAATGGCAGATTTCAAGGCGAAAGTCATTGAAAATAGCTTGACGGGATTGGTGATGGAGTTGGATGGAGAAGAGTTTTATGCACGTTTAGTAGGTGGGTTCAATGCCTATAATTTATTGAGTGTCTATACAACAGCAAGACTCTTAGGAGCAGATAAGTTGGAAGTAATGACGGCTTTGAGTAATCTAGAGTCAGCAGAAGGGCGATTTGATTTTTGGCAAAACAAAAAGCTAGGAATCACAGGGATTGTTGATTATGCTCATACACCAGATGCTCTCGAAAAAGTATTGCAGACGATTGATAAATTACGAACAGATAGCGAAAAAATCATTACAGTCGTAGGTTGTGGTGGTGATAGAGATACCAACAAACGACCAATCATGGCAAAAGTGGCTTGTAATTATAGCCAACAAGTCATATTGACTTCGGATAATCCACGAACAGAGGATCCAGTAGCAATTTTGGAACAAATGGAAGCAGGTGTTCCGCAGTATGCTACTCGTCAGACATTGGTGATTACAGATAGAAGACAAGCCATAAAAACAGCTTGTACACTCGCCCAAAAAGGCGATATTATACTCGTAGCAGGAAAAGGACATGAAAAGTACCAAGAAATTGATGGAGTGAAATACCCATTTGATGATAAAGAAGAGCTGAAAAAAGCTTTAGGAGAATAGACAAAGACACACAATACCCAAGAAAGGATGTTATTTCATTTATTTGATTATTTACAGGAGCAAAACGTAGCAGGAGCAGGACTATTTCAGTACCTGACTTTTAGAGCCAGTCTAGCAGTGATGATTTCATTGATTATTACGTTGATTTTCGGAAAGAAAATCATTGGAATGATTCAAAATATGCAGATCATAGAGAAGCAGCGTGCATTGGGTCTACCTGGAGAAGAGCTGAAGGCAAAAACACCTACTATGGGGGGGCTGATGATCCATTTTGCGATCTTAGTGCCTTGTCTGTTGTTAGCTGATTTGACGAATGTTTATATTCAACTCATGTTACTGACAACAATTGGGCTCGGGGCAGTTGGATTTTTGGATGATTATTTGAAATTGACGAAGGGGAAAGATGGACTAGCAGGACGATACAAGATATTAGGCCAAATGCTAATAGGAGTGATTGTGGGGTCTGTAATGCTTTTTCATGATGATGTTGTTGTTCGAGTGAATCAAGAACATGTGGATCTTTATGGTTATGAAGTGATGGATACTGTCAAGGAGGCAAGGGCTGTACGTCAAGCAGATGGTTCTGCTGGAGTATATGTCGAAAAGATGTATTACGTCAAGTCAACGATGACAAATGTTCCTTTCTTTAAAGGAAATGAATTTGATTATCAATATTTTATCTGGTTTTTGGGTGATAATGCTAAAAGCTGGGTGTGGTTAATATTTATACCTTTTATCATCATCATTGTCACGGCGGTCTCTAATGCGGCTAATTTGACAGATGGAATAGATGGTCTAGCAGCAGGAACTTCAGCTATAATAGGGGGAGTACTAGGAGTATTGGCTTATGTATCTGGCAATACGGTATTGGCAGAATATTTAGGGGTGCTGTATGTACCCTATGCAGGAGAACTGGTTGTTTTTTCTGCCTGTTTTTTAGGAGCTTGTATTGGTTTTTTGTGGTACAATGCTTACCCTGCCCAGGTATTTATGGGCGATACGGGATCATTGGCATTAGGTGGCATTATTGCTACTTTGGCGATACTGATCCGAAAAGAATTATTGATACCCTTATTGTGTGGAATTTTCTTAGCAGAAAATCTATCAGTAATGATACAGGTGTCGTATTTCAAATACACCAAAAAGAAATATGGTGAAGGACGTCGAGTATTCTTGATGTCACCATTACATCATCATTTTCAGAAAAAAGGAATGCACGAGTCTAAAATTGTTGCTCGTTTTTGGATTATAGGAATATTACTAGCAGTGTTAACTATTATTACACTCAAAATAAGATAGAATAGATGGAAAAGATAGTCGTACTAGGAGGAGGAGAAAGTGGTGTTGGTGCCGCTCTACTAGCCAAAAAGCTAGGACACCCGATTTTTGTGTCAGATTTGAGGACTATCAAGGAAGAATATAAAGTAGTGCTAGAAGCTAATGGAATAGAGTATGAGGAAAGAAAGCACAGCGAAGATAGAATACTGGGAGATACTGATTTAGTAATCAAAAGTCCTGGAATACCAGAAAAAGTAGCCTTAGTACAGGCATTGAAATCGAAAGGAATACCTGTTATTGATGAATTGGAATTTGCTGCGAAGCATACCAACGCAAAAATAATAGCAATCACTGGTAGCAATGGAAAAACCACTACAACTAAGTTGATCTATCACCTACTACAAACGGCAGGATATGATGTGGGATTGGCAGGTAATATTGGCTTTAGTTTGGCAAAGCAAGTGGCAGAAACAGACAAAGCTTATTATGTAGTAGAGGTGAGTAGTTTTCAGTTGGATGGAATGCATAACTTTAAGCCCAATGTATCGGTTTTGCTAAATATTACACCAGATCATTTGGATCGATATGAATATAAATTAGAGCACTATATTGCCTCTAAACTTAGAATAGTACAGAATAAAACGGCAGAAGACGTTTTTATATATAATAGTGATGATGCGAATATAGCTTATGGGCTAGAGCATTTTTACAATCAGAATAAAGAAAATAGACTAGAGGTTTCTATGAGTGCTTTGCAACAAGAAAGCGAAGTACTAAGAGTAGAGACCATTGGATTTGAAATACCAAAAGCAGATTTGACTCTACAAGGGAGACACAATCACTTTAATATTCAGTGTGCTGTTTTGGCAGCCAATGCAGTTGGGGTAGGAGAGGAGTCTTTGCTTAAAGGATTGACTACTTTTGAGAATGAAGCACACCGTTTAGAGTCTGTTTGTATTATCAATGAAATAGAGTATATCAATGATAGTAAGGCGACTAACGTAGATGCTGTTTATTATGCACTAGATGCGATGACCAAGACAGTCGTATGGATAGTAGGGGGAGTAGATAAAGGAAATGATTATACTGCCCTGTTCCCATTGGTTAAAGAAAAAGTAAGAGCGATTGTATGTCTGGGAGTAGACAATAGTAAAATATTGGAAGCTTTTGGAGATCAACACGAAATAATAGTAGAGACAAGGAGTGTGCAGGAAGCGATTAAAGTGGGGAGTCTATATGCAGAGTCAGGAGAAGCTGTTTTGCTTTCGCCAGCTTGTGCTAGTTTTGATTTGTTTGCCAACTATGTAGATAGAGGTAATCAGTTCAAAGGAGTATTGTTGCATCAGATAAAAATGATGACGGAAGGAATTACAGTGACACTTAATTCTAAAATGGAAATACATCCTGTCGATAATAAAAGTGATAATTAGAGATTAAATCTCTGAATAGAAAATAGAAATGGACGTACAATTTATACAAAGAAAACTCGGAGCTCTACTACAAGGAGACAAAGTAATATGGCTAGTCATTGGACTATTATCCATATTTTCTGTCTTGACGGTATATAGCTCGGCAGAAGCGTTGGCTTTGCGTAAAGGTGCCGACACAGAAGCTTTTTTGGTTAAGCATGTGGTCTTGTTGGTAGGTGCATTGTTATTGATGTATATTTGTCATTTGATCAATTATGTCAAATATGCCAAGCTGTCAGTTATATTGTTAGTAATAGCAATTCCGCTGCTGATTTATACACAGCTCCTAGGAGTAACCTATAATCAAGCAACACGTTGGGTGCGAATTCCGTTTATCGGTATTACGTTTCAGACATCTGATTTTGCCAAAATAGCCTTGATTATGTACACGGCACGGACTTTATCTTTGATGCAGTCGAAGCAGGTTGGTCAAGGGGAATTGATGTTGCCTATATTATTGATATGTGGGATGATTGCTCCTTCGGATTTGTCATCTGCATTGATCTTATTCTTTACTTGTACCTTACTGATGTTTATTGGTCGGGTTGATATGCGAAATGTTTTTTCGTTAGTAATGTTAGGAGTTGGAGCTTTTTCAGTTTTATTGATGATGGCAAATTTTTTCCCTGATTCGATTCGAGTTGGAACATGGACAAAGCGTTTGAGTCAATTCTGGACAGGGGGAAGCAGTGAACAGTTTCAAGTAGAACAGGCTCAGATGGCAATCGCACAAGGCGGTTTCTTTGGAGTAGGACCTGGGAATGCTCAGCAAGCACACTTTTTGCCACACTCGTATTCGGATTATATTTACTGTGTAATTATAGAAGAGTATGGTACGATAGGAGCAATGATAGTACTTGGATTATACATTACGCTATTATTGAGGTGCATTCGTTTGGTGACTAGGAGCCCTAAAGCATTTGGAGCCATGTTGGCATTGGGTTTATGTTTTAGTTTAGTGATTCAGGCTTTTGTTCATATGGCTGTCAATGTTAATTTATTGCCAGTAACAGGGTTGACACTGCCGTTTGTGAGTTTGGGAGGAACATCCCTATTATTTACAGGAATATCGTTAGGAATTATACTCAGTGTATCCAAATATATAGAAACAACTGTAGGAGAAGGAAATGTAGGTTCTGTTGCAGATCAAGTGGCAGCAAATAATAGTCAATTGATGGAAGGAGAATAGAAAATGTTATGTGGAATGTAAAAGAGTGTGAAAGTGAATTTAGGAAGCTGTGTATGTCTCATTTAGAAGATAATCAATTTGATATAGATTCCTTCTTGGAAGGTTTCGCCAGTTTTTATTATGATCATGATATCAAGCGATATAAGAAGGAGGAAGATGGAGATATGATTCTTTTTGAATATGGCCGATATGGTTTTCAGGAGGGGGATTATTTTACCTTAACTTTTACACGGCAGTTTTATAAGCCCACGAATATTAGGCAACTTCATTTTACCCTTTATTTTGATGTGGAAAATGAAATATTAGTAGAACTAGGTGCCGCTAATTTTTGGAATGGTAACTTGATGAAATCAGAATGGATTAATCAAGCAAGACAAATGAAAGTGATAGAAGCAATTAAAGAAGAAAAATTTATTCAATATAAAATACATTTAAGTAAGGTCTAATCAAAAGGTCATGAAACTAGAAGAATTACAACACATTTATTTTGTCGGGATAGGAGGGATAGGAATGAGTGCATTGGCACGTTATTTCAATCATCTAGGGGCAACGGTGTCTGGTTATGATCGAGTAGAAACAGATTTGACACAAAAGTTAGTGGAAGAGGGAATGTCTATTCATTATGAAGATGACATTCAGCAATTGCCAACAACAATTGATTTGGTAGTGTACACACCTGCTATACCTGATGACCATCAAGAATTGAATCATCTAAAAGCAGCAGGATATACTGTAATGAAAAGAGCAGCAGTCTTGGGCTTGATTTCTAAGAATAGAAAAACAATAGCCGTAGCAGGAACACATGGTAAAACAACTACTTCTGCTATACTCACACATATATTGAAAGAAGGGGGGATTGATTGTACGGCATTTTTAGGTGGCATTGCAGAGAACTTTGGTTCTAATTTTGTAGCAGGGGAGTCGGATTGGGTTGTTATGGAAGCAGATGAGTTTGATCGCTCTTTTTTGCATCTAGAACCAACGATTGCGATTATTACTTCTATGGATGCAGACCATCTTGATATTTACAAAAATAAAGAGGAATTTGAGCAGACCTTTTTGGAGTTTGCTGGACAAGTGAAGAAGAGTATTTACTGTCAAGCAAATTTGCCAATAGACAGTCAATATAATCTAAGAGTAGAGTGGAATACTTATGGAATGGATAGAGGGGTGTTGCAAGCAGTTAATATTAGACCAATTGGGTTAAACTTTGGTTTCGGCTATTTGAATACATTACAGCGGAATCCAAGACCAGTAGAGCTTCAGTTTACCTTGCCAGGTAGTCATAATGTAATGAATGCTGTAGCTGCTATTGGGGTAGCTAAAAAATTGGGCTGCTCTGATAAGACAATTAAAAATGCTCTGTTGTCTTTCAAAGGAATCAAACGCCGTTTTGAGTTGTTGGAAGCAAAAGAAAGAGGGGTGGTTTATATTGATGATTATGCTCATCATCCTACAGAGTTGATCGCTGCTATTGGAGCCGTACGAATGCTGTGTGGAAATAGAAAGGTGACAGGAGTATTTCAACCACACTTGTATAGTCGCACGCAAGATTTTTCGGAAGAATTTGCCATAGCATTGGATCAATTGGACGAAGCGATTATTTTGGATATTTATCCTGCAAGAGAATTGCCAATAGAAGGAGTGACTTCTGGGCTGATTTTGGATAAAATGAAATTGAAGCACAAGGAACTGACAAGTAAGAAGGATTTGATAAAAGTACTCCGTACAAAACAGTTAGATGTGCTGATTACATTAGGTGCTGGAGATATAGGTGTATTGGTAGACGAGGTGCATCAATTAGTTAAGGAATTGAATTATGTAGAACCTGTAGAAGAAGAAACGGATACAGCGAAAGATGATTCTGAACAAGAATTTTAAGTATAAATAGAAATGAAGGTACACCCACAGCGGATGAGCTGGATTGTTAAGCGATTATCAATGGTAGTAGGTGCTTTTGCCCTAATATTGATTATCGTAGCTGCGGTACAGTATCGTAAAAAAAGTGTCGTTGCTCAGGATGGATTGGTGATAGAGGTAGTAAACAACCCTGCAGCTAATAATTTTGTGAATGCCGCTGGCGTAAAAGAGATGCTTTTTAGAGCATTCAAACATGATATTGTGGGGCAACCACTAGAATTGATAGATATAGAGGAGATCGAGCGTGTATTGGAGGAAGATATTTTTATCAAAAATGCAGAGATATACATAGATGCACTAAATAAGGTGCACATCACGATAGAGCAACGAGTGCCTATTGTTCGCATTATGGATCTGGAAGATCCTAGCTATTATTTGGATGAAGATGGAACACGAGTACGAACTTCAACTAAATTTACTGCTAGAGTACTTGTTGTGACAGGTAATATTGGACGATACAATGCGAATTATCAAAATATAGAAAAAAATCGTCTACGAAAGATATTCAAACTGGCGAAGTATATTAACGAAAGTCCATTTTGGAAAGCTCAAATAGAGCAAATCAATATGGATCATCATGGAGATGCTATTTTGATACCTAAGTTAGGAGATCATAAAATCAAATTTGGCGATCCAGAAGAATTGATTGAAGATAAATTTTATCGCTTAAAGGTATTCATGGAAGAAGGATTGCCTGTACAGGGATGGGAGAAATATAAAACAATTGACTTGTCTTTTGAAGGACAAGTAGTTGGCAAGAAAAGATAAAAAATTAATAAAAAAATAGCAATGGGAGATGTACAGAACCATTGTGAACTAATAGAAATAGAAACGAAGTAAAACATGGAAAATCAACTCGTAGTGTCATTAGACATTGGAACTACCAAAATATGCGCAATGGTAGGACGTATGGACAAGCGCGGAAAACTAGAAGTATTGGGAACTGGTAAAGTAGAATCTGTAGGGGTTTTGCGTGGAGTAGTTTCTAATATAGAAAAAACAGTAAAAGCAATTTCAGATGCAATTGCAGAAGCAGAGCGTCGTTCAGGAGTAGAGATAGGAGTAGTGAATGTTGGAATCGCAGGACAACATATCAAAAGCTTACAACATAGAGGTATTTTGACTCGTAAGAGTATTCATGATGAAATCTCTCAGCAAGATATTGACGATTTAGTTTCAGACATGTATAAATTGGTTTTACCTCCGGGAGACAAAATCATACATGTGATTCCACAAGAATTTATTGTAGATAATGAGCAAGGGATTGTAGATCCTATTGGTATGTCAGGTATTCGTTTAGAGGCGAACTTCCATATCATAACAGGACAGATCACTGCTATCAAAAATATTTATAAGTGTGTGCAAAAAGCAGGGCTAGAAATGGCAAGTTTAGCACTAGAACCAATTGCTTCTTCTGCTGCTGTGCTTAGCGATGAAGAAAAAGAGGCTGGTGTCGCATTAGTAGATATCGGAGGTGGTACTACTGATTTGGCTATTTTCCATGAGGGAATTATTCGCCATACGGCAGTAGTACCTTTGGGAGGTAATATCATTACTAAAGACATCAAAGAAGGATGTAATGTAATGGAGAACCAAGCTGAAAAACTAAAAGTAAAGTTTGGTTGTGCTATGGCAAGTGCTATCAAAGAAAATAGAATTGTGACGATTCCTGGATTAAGAGGACGTTCTCACAAAGAAATTTCTGAGCGTAATTTGGCTCGTATTATCCAGGCACGTGTAGAAGAGATTTTAGACTTGATCTATTGGGAAATCCGTCGTTCTGGTTATGAGCGTAAGTTGATCGGTGGTATCGTATTGACAGGTGGTGGTGCTTTATTGCGTGATATGGTTGATCTAGTAGAGTTGCACACAGGTTTGTCTGCTCGTATGGGAGTCCCAACAGAACATCTAGCACATGGTTATGACCAAACGATTACAAGCCCTATCTACGCTACAAGCATCGGGTTGGTCTTGAACGGATTCAAAGAACTAGAGAAAGGCGAAGTAGTTCAAGAGCTAGACAGCTATGTATCTAATGCCATTCCTGTTTCTAAAGTACCACGTGCTGAAAACGAAGGTGCTTCAGGCAAATGGTTTGAAAAAATATTTAAGCGTACGAAAGAATGGTTTGAAGCAGAACCAGATGCTGATATGTAAATGGAAGTTGTTTTAAACAATTTCATGGAGAAAATATTCTATTTTGAGTAAATAAATAGAATATTTTCTTTATTTATGAAACTTACTACAAGCAGCTTTTGTGTTTTGTAAGACAAATATATTATATTTGCTTACTACACAAGAATATTCAAAACGTAGCAAAGAAATTAACGAACAGAAATTAATCAAATTATGCAGTTTGATATACCAGATGATTCACAGAATATCATCAAAGTAATAGGTGTTGGAGGCGGTGGTAGCAATGCAGTTAACTACATGCACAATCAAGGGATTGTTGGAGTTGATTTTGCAATATGCAATACCGATAACCAATCTATGAACCAAAGTCATATACCAACTAAAATTCAATTAGGTCCAGATTTGACAGAAGGTCGAGGAGCAGGTTCTAAACCACTAATCGGTAGAGAATCTTGTATTGAATCATTGGAAGATGTGAAACAATTTTTCAATGACGGTACTAAGATGCTTTTCGTGACAGCTGGAATGGGAGGTGGAACAGGAACAGGTGCCGCACCTGTGATTGCGAAAGCTGCTAGAGAACTGGATATATTAACAGTAGGTATCGTTACGGTTCCTTTTACTTTTGAGGGGCGTAGACGTATGAAACAGGCAATGGATGGTCTGTCGGAATTACAAAAAAATGTAGATACATTGATTGTGATTTCTAATGATAAATTGCGTAAAATTCACGGAAATCTTAATCTGAGTGAGGCATTCGCTAAGGCAGATGATATTTTGACAACAGCGGCAAAAGGTATTGCTGAGATTATCACGGTACCAGGTTATGTCAATGTGGATTTTGAGGATGTTAATACGGTTATGCGTGATTCTGGTGTAGCAGTGATGGGTACAGCTACTATGGAAGGAGAAGATAGAGCACTACGTGCAGTAGAGGCCGCTTTACAATCTCCTCTATTGGAAGATAATGACATCAAAGGAGCACAACATATTTTATTGAATATCACTTCTGGAACCAATGAGGTAACAATGGATGAGGTATTTGAAATTACAGAATATGTACAAGAAGAAGCAGGGTATGGTACTGATTTGATTTGGGGTAACTGTTATGATGAAACATTGGGAGACCAGCTTTCTGTAACTGTTATCGCAACTGGTTTTGAGACAGGTAAAGTTGTTCAGAAACAAGCTGCTAAAAAAGAACGTCCAG
The DNA here is from genome assembly GCA_964404215.1 of uncultured Aureispira sp. GTDB lineage: Bacteria > Bacteroidota > Bacteroidia > Chitinophagales > Saprospiraceae > Aureispira. The sequence goes on from CAYOJF010000050.1 coordinate 18,626, forward strand.
TCGAAAAGACAATCAAAGTTTCTTTAGACGATGATAGCGATATGACGGCAACGCCAAAAAAAAGCTCTTTTTTGAGTGACCTCGGAGATGATGAAGCACCATTAGGTATTAATCTGAACAAAAGAAACTCTTCTAGTGAAAAAAAAACTTATTCTATAGAAAATAAGAAAGAAGAAGTTGAAAAAGAGGTGCCACAAGAAGCAGATAATCAGTCAGATAGAGTAGAGACATTGGAGGAGCGAAGACAACGACTAAAAAACCTAAGTATTAAATTAAATAATCCTGAGGTTTTGAACGAGTTAGAGAACCAACCAGCTTACCTTCGTAAAGGAATTAAGTTGGACAATGTACAACACTCTTCAGAGTCTACTGTTTCTAAATGGTCTATTTCAGATGAGGAAGAACCAGAAATAAGAGATAATAATTCATTTCTACATGATAATGTAGATTAAGAGATTGCAATAATGTCTTGTACATAATTTAGACGCTATGCGATAAACTTCTATATTCTATTCAAAATAGCAGCTTTCGAGCTGCTATTTTTGTCTATGAAGTAGTTAGAAAAGACTTTTAAACTACTTCTACATAAACTAAAAAAAGTTATAATGGCCACTACTACTATCAATTATGACAGAAAGATATTTAAGGCATTAGTTAATGATGATAACGGTCAAGTATCAAGCAATACTACTTTCTATTACCGACAAAAAAATGAAGTACTTTGGGGCACCTATGAAGGAGGGCCGATACAGAAAGGAACCATTACAGGAAGAGTCCTAGAAAGTGGGAAACTCGAATATTACTACCAACATATTACAACTTCAGGACAGTTGTATAATGGATACTGTGAGTCCACGCCTGAGGTACAATACAACGGAAAGGTGAGGTTATTTGAAAAATGGCGTTGGATTGAAGGTCAAACTGGTGGTGGAACTTCTATTGTAGAAGAAGTAGTGGCGATAGGGTAAAGTATATTACCTGAGTAGTTTTCTGTTTTATAACTACAAATCTGTCTGGAAAGAACTGCCAATCCAAAGGTCATATTCAAATATACCAGATGTAATAATAATCAAAAACAGAAGAATTTGCAACAAGAGGACAATTCCAGATAGCTTTACTTTTTTGAGCATTTGCAATGTCAATAAATCTACTGTTGAAGACAGCGTTTTTATCCAACTTTTTGGAAATTTTTGATGGAGGATTTTTAAATAGACTGCCAAAAATAATCCAATAAAATAAATAGATGCGTACAGCATTAAAGAAAGTGAAAATAGTAGTACTACAGGTATTATTATTCTTAATGTAACACTATTAAAGCTCCATACGATATCATCAATTAATATCCCTATCAGAGGATTGACAATACAGAAAAAAGCAATGAGTAAGTAGATGATTACTCTAAATGCTTTATTATTGGTCTCCTTTGGAGATTCAAAAAAATCGAGTAAATGGTGGTCGGGCATAGGAGATAAAGTTGGAAAAGGATATAACTACCTCCTCAATATACATTAAAAATAATCTTAACGAGAGTTTAACCTCCTCCAATAATTATTCTGACCAACGATAAGTTTGTTGTTCTAATCCAGCTAAATCAATGACTCTATCGATTACGGTAGCCGCCATTTCTTCGAATGTTTTAGGGTTACTATAAAAAGAAGGACAAGCAGGACAGATAATTCCGCCAGCTTCTGTAATTGTCTTCATATTATTGATATGAATGAGGCTATATGGCGTATCTCTAGGGACGACAATCAGTCGTCTTCTTTCTTTGAAAATAACATCGGCAGCCCTTGTTATTAGGTCGTTTGAGACGCCTGTAGCAATACGAGCCATCAGTCCCATAGAGCAAGGACAAACAATCATGGTATCGTATTTGGCAGAACCAGAGGCAAAGGGAGCAAAGAAGTCATTCTTTTCGTAAAAATCAAAGGGATAATCTTTGTAAGATTCATTCTGTAGCTCCAATTTCCAGTTCAATTTTGCATTTTTGCTCATCACGACTCCTACTGCTTCAATTTGTTCATGGAGTAGCTTCAATTTGTCTAGCAATACCTTAGCATAGATACTTCCGCTAGACCCACCAATGGCAATTACTATTTTCTTCATGATTTTTTTATTAAATTTGGAATCGTTTTTGAATTCGTATTTTGATAGTAGTTCGTATATCAAGGCAACTGTTTATAGAAAAGTTTCTTAACATTTGAATTAAACAAATCTTATTACTTGACTAATTAACAACAGGCTTTCGATTCAGTTCGTTTTGAAGACACCTAGTTCTATTAAATAATCATAATTACAAAAAAAATGAAAAAAGTCTTACTTAGCATAACAACTATGGCGATATTAATCGCTATCTATTCTTTTTCGACAGCCTCTGCTCCAGAAGATACTATTACGGGCAAGAATGTCAAATGGATGACTTTTGAAGAAGCTGTAGCAGCTACAACAGCTGCGAAGCAGGCAGGCAAAAAGCCTAAGAAAATATTCATGGACATTTATACAGACTGGTGTGGATGGTGTAAAAAAATGGATGCAGAGACCTTTGAGAAACCTGGAATTGCGAGTTTTTTGAATGAAAATTTCTATCCCGTCAAGTTCAATGCAGAACAAAAAGAATCTATAGATTTTGCAGGTAATACTTTTAAATTTGTGGCTAATGGGAGAAGAGGGTATCATGAATTGGCAGCGGCATTATTAGGCGGTAAAATGAGTTACCCTACAGTTGTTTTTGCTCATTTCAATGGTAACAATTTTGAACTACTACAGCGTATTCCTGGATATTTAGATATTCCAACTTTTGATATGATTATGCACTATTTGGCAGAAGAGCACTATACAAGCACTTCTTGGCCTGATTATCAGAAAAAATATAAAAATAAAGGAGAGGAAACTACAGTTGTCAAGCAGCCGATTAAGTCTACTCCAAAAAAAGAAGCGAAAGCACCTGCTAAGCAAGAAGCAACAGGAGACGAAAAACCTCAATAGAAGAACTATATAGATGCAACGTAAGAAAGTATTGCTCACTGGAGCATCAGGATTTTTAGGCTGGCACTTTTGTAGGCAATTTGCCGAGAAGTATATTATCGTTGGTACCTATTTTAGGAATCAACCTACTGCTATGGCTACAGTGGAATGGCAACGAATTAATTTGATTCGAACCCCAGAACTAAAAGCACTCGTTAAGCAAACCAAGCCAGATATCGTTGTACATCTAGCCGCAATTACTAAGGTAGCTTTTTGTGAAGAGCATCCTGCTTTATCACATCATATCAATGTATATACCACTATTGCATTAGCAGAAATTACAGCCGAACTAGGTGTCCCAATGATATTTAGTTCTACTGATATGGTTTTCAATGGTAACTCTGCACCATATAGTGAGGATGATTTTTGTTATCCCTTATCACAGTATGGAACACAAAAACAAATGGCAGAAGATAGCCTTCTAGGCGATTTTGAGCATGCCATTGTCGCACGGCTTCCATTGCTATTTGGTGCTACACCAAGTTATGGAGCAAATTTCTATACCAATAGTATTCAACAATTACAGAAAGGAGAAGAAGTATATGCTTTTGAGGACGAAAGACGAACGACATTGAGTGGCACTACTGCTGCTCAAGCATTAGAGCGGTTAGTGCAGTATAGTTTGGTTGCTGAGAAACCAGAACGCTTATTTCATTTGTCTGGGGATCAGCCAATCTCTCGATATGATTTCATGTTAATGGTAGCAGAGCAACACCAACTAGATACCCAATGGGTCATTCCTACTCGTCAGCAAGAATTGAATCTAAAACCACCTAGACCAACAGATGTGAGTTTGTCAAATCATTTGGCAAAGGAAACGCTGGGTTTCTTCCCTGACAGCCTAGAAGAACAGTTAGCTGTAGAATGGCAAATTATGGCAAATAAATCCTAATAAACAGAAAAGAATACGGTATGGACCATATGGAAAGTCTTGATAGTGGTATGCAGATGGATAAAAGTCTGACTGATAAAGCACAGGAATATTTGTTGACTGCTTGTAAATGGGCTAAATTTATAGCAATTGTTGGATTTGTTGTTATGGGACTAGTGATCTGTGGAATAATTGGAGCACTTTGTTTTATGGGTGGAAATATATTTGACGGTCCCGATAATGGAGCAATCACTCTCTTGATTGGCTTGGTCTATGGAGCGATACTACTTGCCAACTTTTTCCCTTTGAAATACTTATATAACTTCTCTATCAAAACAAGAGAAGGGATAGAAACATCCTCTACTGATACGATTACAGAGGGGATCGAAAACTTGAAATCCTTTTTCAAGTTTATAGGAGTTTTTACAGCGATTGTACTTGGTTTTTATGCTATAATTATTGTCTTTGGAGGCATTGTTTCAGTATTTGCTTAAGAGCATGTTTAGATTAACTCAAATACATATCTAGAATACTATTGCCTACTCCGACTAGCTTTTCTTTCTGCTCGTCTTTTTTTGTAGTAGCCTTTTTCTGGCTGCTTCCATTTGAAATTGAAAGCAATAGATGGAATGATAGGAAAAAGTGACACTTGATAAGAGCGTAGCTCTACAGCTCCAGTATTCGGGTCTGTTTCAGGGCTAGTGTAGGTGAAAAATACATTTTGACGATTATAAATATTGTAGATGGAGGCTACTAGAGTTGCCTCAAAAGGTTGTTTCGGTTTAGTAAGTATATAAGATACGGCCACGTCTAGACGATGGTAGAGTGGTAAACGAGCCGAATTACGATTGCCATACTCTAGAGTAGGACTACCATTGATGATGTAAACACTCTTGATGGGAGTGTACGGAGCTCCTGACCCTAGTACAAAAGTACCACTAATTGACCAACGTTTATTGATTTCGTAACTTCCTACAATAGACAAATCGTGTGTTCGGTCAAAAGATGTTGGGAAAGTTCCTCCTTGTATACCATCAAAAAATCGCTCAGATCGAGAAAGGGTGTAACTGACCCAACCAGTGAATTTCCCTTTTTTCTTACGAACAAAAAGTTCTAAACCATAAGCTCTGCCTCGCCCCGAAATAAATTCATCTTCTACGTCCGTATCTGGTGTAGGCGTAAAACTTTCAGAGTAATCCAACTGATTGTACAAATCCTTGTAATAGACTTCAATAGATGTTTCTAAGGCATTGTCAAAAAAATTGTAAAAATAGCCAAGGGAATATTGTAACCCAAGTTGAGGACGAATCTTTTCTGTACTAGGTACCCACAGATCTGTTGGGAGGGTAGAGGTTGAGTTGCTCACTAGATGTACATATTGCTGTCCTAGCGTTATTCCTGCTTTCATAGAGGAGTTTGGACTTACGGTCAGTTTACCATTGATACGAGGCTCTGCCCCAAAATATGTCCGAACAGGCTCTAGTGTATTATAAGTCCGTCCCGAATCTAGTTTGGAGGTATAAGGTCCCACTTGTTGAAATGTAGAAAAACGAATACCTCCATTGATAGTTAGTCGTTTACTGATTTTCCATTCATCAAGTATATAAACGCCAGCTTCGTGTGCTTGTTTGATGGCAGGGTCAATGGTGAGTACTGTTTCTCCTGAAATCGCTTCAGTCTTGTTTGGAGTGAAAATATGATAAGTATAATCTAGACCAAATTTGATTTGATGCCGAGGACTTGGATAATAATCAAAACTTACTTTACCCCCATAGTCTCTAATACCCGAATAAAGATTGAACTGGAAGTCATTTTGACCTCCATTGATCGAAAAGTCATAGTCATTAAAGATAAGGGTAGCATTCATAAACAACTTATCTCCAAAAATATGATTCCAGCGTAGAGTGGCTGTAGCATTGCCCCAAGGCATATCAAACTTAAATCCTCTATCAGGATTGCTAAAGTTGAGTACATCTCTGCCAAAGTAGCCAGAAAGAAAAATACGGTCATTTTTGCCAAGTCGATAGTTTGCTTTCAGATTCAAGTCATAAAAAAAATAGTTAGTTCCTTCGAAGGCAGTTCCTTTAATAAATGGTTGTGCTAGATCAAAGACATAGGTTCTACGACCAGAAATCATAAAAGACCCTTTCTTTTTTACAATAGGCCCCTCAAACGTCAGTCTAGAAGAAACGATACTGATACCGCCTTCTACTCCAAATCGATTATCATTGCCCTCTTTCATTTGAATATCTAGTACAGATGAAATACGCCCACCATAGTTAGCGGGCATACCTCCTTTGATGATCGTTGCTTTTTTGATCGCATCAGAATTGAAAACAGAGAAAAAACCTAACAAATGTCCAGAATTGTAGACAACCGCATCATCCAGTAAGATTAGATTCTGATCAACACCACCCCCACGAACATAAAATCCAGAAGTACCTTCTCCCGATGACATTACGCCAGGGAGTAATTGTATGGTTTTTAAAATATCAACTTCACCAAGCAGGGCAGGAAGTTTTTTGATATTATCCATCTCTAATTCAATGGTACCAATTTGGGTGTTTTCCACATTACCATCTTTGTCTTCTGCTGTGACTACAATCATAGAGTCCATTGTCACACCGCTAAACAGCTCAATATCTATGAGGGTATCTTTGGTCAGGTCAAGATCAAATTCGAGGTCTGTGTACCCTGTATAACTGCCTATGATAGTATATTGCCCAGCAGGCAATGTCAGCGAATAGAAACCATAGGCATTGGAGGTGACCCCATCTAGCGTGTTCGCTTGATTATATATATTAGCAAACAGTAATTCTTCTCCAGTATCGGCATCTTTTATGGTACCACTAATGGTAAATTTTTTCTGCCCCCAAATAACATTACTTAAAATGAAAAAAAATAGAAACCAACTGATTTTGAATGAAGTCATGATAGGTATAATGAATTAATAACTTACAGTAACACGAGTAAGCCCATAGGGCTTATTGAATAAATAGGATTAAAGAATAAAGAGTTTACAAATACAGTTAAAATTTTGATTCCTAGAGGTAAGAACCCTATGTCGGTCTATAAATCTCTAAGCTTTGTCCAATTCTTAAGAATAGGATAAGATTATGGAATCTTTTTTGTTTAGAAATATGTAAATTTGAAGCGACAACTATTAGACCATCTTGTAAAGTAGTTGTACGATAAGAAGACAACTTCAATATTGTTTTCTAGTAAGAACATGCTTAAAATTATGTTTTTTGATAATGTGAGTATTTTTTTTGCTAATGTAGTCTCATTTTTTCATCAATAGTATTGCTATTAACGAGAAGTAGGAGATAGATAGTGAAAAAAGGATTTCATATTACGAATTAAGATAAATTTAGACATGCTCTAAGTTTTAGTTTCTATTATCAAAATAATAATATATCAGATGAAAAAAAAGAACC
>CAYOJF010000050.1:26057-36525 GCA_964404215.1 uncultured Aureispira sp.
TAAGTTTTAGTTTCTATTATCAAAATAATAATATATCAGATGAAAAAAAAGAACCTTTTGGTACTCGCTTTTGGGAGTTTGTTGGGCATGCAAGCTCAAGCTCAGAGTTTTGGCGACTATGAGTGGAAAGAAGAAATGACGGTAGTGAAGGAAATTCCAGCAGAATTTCAAGAAGCTGACGCAGTGATTATCAATACAGAAACTTATAGCCGAGGTGTCTTCTCAGGTACTTTTCCTTATATCGAGCAGTTAGCGACTTATCGGACACAAACACACGTTAAAATTCAGAGCGAAGAAGCACTAGAAGATTATCAACGAGTGATTGTACAGAAATTTGAAGGACAGATTGCGGATTATGTACAGTATAAGACAGTAGATGTTCGCGTGCGAAAAAAAGATGGTAAGGTTGTAGACTACAATGTAAGAGAGCTGAAACGTCCAACATTGACAGAGGAGGATGATTTGTATGAGAGTAGAGATCGACTTTTCATTTACGAAGTACCTAACTTGGAAGTAGGAGATGAAATAGAAACTATTAATGTGATTGAGTCCAAATTTTTGGATCAAGGGCGTATTGTCAATCTTTATGGAGATTACCCAACATTGAAGAGCTCTTATACGATCTCTGTTCCTATGAAGGTCAAATTGAATGGTAGTATTTATAACAATATGCCTAAGCCAAATGTGCGAACGACTTCTACTAACAGAATTTACAGTTGGACAATGGAAAACTTGAGAGGAGTGCCAGAGGCGAACTCTTCAGGAACAATTTTCACGAAAGATTTAGAATATTTTGTTTACGAATTGAATTTTGATGCTTTCCGTGCAGATGCTCTATCTTTCGCTGTCAACAACTGGTCTGATTTGATGTGGCAATATTCAGAAGATTTCTTGAAAGTACGTGTGCGTAAGAAAAAGAAATTGGAGGCATTTTATGAAGAGTTATTTGCTCAAGGAGCAAAGGCATTTGGAAAGACTCCTGATAAATTGGCAGGAATCGAAAAACTTTATTTGTTGAATGACTTTGTAGCTAAAAAGCTACAGATCGTAGGTAAACTAGAGGATTTTGAAAAGAGTGAGGGAATTGAATATTTCTTGACGAATGGTAAGTCTGATTACCGTAACATGATGCGTATCTATAGAGATGCTTTTGATCGTTTTGGTGTAGAATACTATTTGGCTGTAGCCAAAAATAGATTTGATGGTCCTATGGACATGACTTTTGTTTCTAATACACAAGTGAACGGCTATTTCTTTGTATTCAAAAATGGAGAAGGTTTTTCAGCGATTAGTGGCACTGGTGCTTGGGGCGAATTGCCTTGGTCTTTTGCCAATACTAAGATCCTAATGAAAGATTTATCAGATAGAAAATCTGAGTTGAAGACCATTAACTTTCAAGATGCGGATTTGCTAAGCCCGAATAACAAACGTTTTACACGTTCTCAGGTGCAGATCAATCTAGAAGGAAATACGATTACTCAAAAAGTAAGTAATTCTTATTCTGGTTTGTATGCTAGAGGAGCGAGAGCTAGAATTGTAGCAGCGAGCAAACCTGATACTCTAGATAAGGCAATGACAGCTTCTTTTGAGAATATATTAGAAGGGAAAGATGGGGTAGAATTTTCTGTGAAGGATGCTAAAGTGCAGAAATTTATCACTACTCCTCCGTATGATTTCAAATATGGATATACACTTACCGTTACTAATATGCTTAAGCAAGAAGAAGGTAAGTACTCTGTTAAAGGGGAAGAACTATTGGGACACAATATGAGATGGGTGACTAATGCAGAAAACCGCCAATTAGATTATCACGTCCCATTTTTAGGAACAGATACAGAAGAGCTATATTTGGTGTTCAATAAAAATGTAGAGTTAGAAAATGCAAAAGAATTGGCTCAAAAAGTCGATAACGAATATGCTAGCTATGAAATGAAGGTAACACAGATGAAGCCAAATATGATTCGTATCCAGTCTATCTACAAAACTAAAAAGTTATTTATCCCTAAAGCGGATGTAATGAAGTTGGAAATGGCTAATGATGCTTTTGAAAAAGTGAGTGATGCTCGATTTATATTCAAGCCTGTGAAATAAGCAATAGTAATATACACATTACTAATATAGAGTAGGTTTATAGATTTAAACTGACTCTTAGAAAAAGGGAGAACGACTCGTTCTTCCTTTTTCTTTTGTAGAAAACGGCTATTTTCGTTTGTACAGTAAATGCTAGCAGATATCTAGAGATATGGGGCAATTATTCATTTAGTGCGAGTAAGTTATATTTTTAGTGTAATATTAATGAATTAAATACCTTCATAAATAAAACAAATGGGATACAACGTAGCAGTTATTCAAAAAAACGAAAAAGAAATTAGTCTAAAGGTCGCGATTAGCCATCCAGATTACAATTCTATAGGATCAGGTTCTTATGACCTAGAACAATTTTGCTTGAAATTCTTGGTTGATAGCTATAGACAGCTTGCGGTAGAGAACCATAGTTTGAAAGCAAAATATGACAAATGGAGTACATTGGCTTATGGTGCTGAAATCAACCTAGAAGGAGAAGAGGTAGCTAAATGGACAGATGAAAAATATTATGTAGGGCATAAAAGAATAGGTGCTAGACGTACGGAAAGTTCAGAAGATGGCAATACTATTACAACCCTCTGTTTAGAGCCAGAGTATAGATTTTTCTGTTTTGCCGCTCAAGATCATATTTCTAATATCGAAATTATAGATAAAGGTGATTTTGAAATCATTAATTTCAAGGTAAAAGAGGTTGGTATGCTAGAGCATCTAGATGATACTAAGACCTGGGAATCCAATGCTTATGATTATTGGAGTTGTTGGATAGAGGTGTATCATAGACTAAAAGCGGCTGATATCACACCACCTGATTATATGGCCTATATGGATTATATGAAATAATACTCTCTAATAAAAAAGTGTAAAATGATTAACGAACAAGAAGTAGAAAATATTTGTAGGCTATTCTTGACAGATGGAGAGAATGCTGCAGTAGGATTGCAAGTACTGAAAGGACAAAATAAGGAAACCAAAGCAGCCGTACAGGAAAAAATGCAACCCTTATTGGATGGATTCAATAAGAAAACAATACGTGGAATCAATGGTATCTGGAAAGCAATAGCAAAGGATAAATTGACTCAATCGGAAAGAGGAGCATTGTGGGGAATCCCTGCATTTAGTGAAGGGGTTGAAAAGATTGATTATTATGGTATCAGTTGGACAGCTTTACCTTCTACCATAGGACAGCTTAAGGATCTAAAGCTTTTGCGAATCATGGAGAGTAAGATCAGTGAACTTCCCGATGAAATTGGGGAGTTAACTAGCTTAGAGAAACTGGATTTTTCTTTCAATCCATTGCAGACCATTCCGACTACTATTGGAAAACTAAAAGACTTGAAAATTTTGCGGTTTTCAGGTAATGGCCAATCTCTAAAAAAGCTGCCTAAGGAGATAGGGGAGATGGAAGGTTTGGAGGAGTTGTTGTTGGCTCAAAACGGATTAACAAAAATTCCACCCACTTTTGGAGATCTAGGTAAACTAAAAGTACTAGATGTACACTCCAATAAGTTGACCACACTACCAGATGAAATTGGAAACTTGAGTCAGCTAGAAGTCTTGCAGGTGGGAGGGAATCCGCTTAAAAAGCTTCCTTCTTCCATTCAAAAACTCCAAAATCTCAAAGAACTGGTCATAGAAAGCAATTCTTCGACTATGACAGACTTTTCATTTCTGGCGGGACTAACACAGTTAGAAAAGCTAAGAATGAATCAGATAGTCCCAGAAGTAAGTCAATTAGTACAGCTGAAAGAGCTAGAGTTGAGAGATGACACCATCAAAGATATTCCAATAGAAATCAAAGGACTCCAACAACTAGAAGTTCTAAAGATTAATAGCAGTGGCTTAGAAGATTTATCAGAAGAAATTATTGCTGGGCTCCCCAATTTGAAACAAATAGAGGGAGGTTTTATGGCACCTATTTCTAGTAGTAGACTAGCGGAATTGGAAAAACAGTTCCCCACTATTACATTTGATATATAAGCAGTTGTGATGAAATGAGCTACAAGCGATCATGATATATAACTAACTACTTAAACAATATTATAAAGACAGAAGCCATATTCCTAATAAGGAATATGGCTTTTTTATCTGAATTGTTTCTGTTTTTTATTAGCATTTCCTACTATTTCAAGGATTCTTTTTGTCTTTGAAACTACTATGTTGTCTCTTCCTGATGTTACGCTAGGAGAAAGTAGAAGAACTTATATGTTTTAAACATGCTCTTAGTTTTTGTCCTTGGCCGTGTAACATAGACCAGATTTTTGAAGTCCATATCTGACACCATTTTTTACTTCATAATTGGTATACAACTTACCATTTTCACGCCATGCTTTTTGCATACCATTTTCATTATCATTGGTATAGTTTAATTCAGAATAACGATTGCCTGTCTCGTACCATTGTTTTTGTAGACCTTCTTTTTTATTGTTATTATAGATAAACTCAAATTTTTTATTTCCATTTTCCCAATATCCAATATGCTTGCCATAGGCTTTTCCATGTCTAAAACTCCTCTCTGTTTTTAGCAGACCATTAAGAAAGAATGTTTTTGTTATTCCGTGTTGTTTACCATGCAAATAAGAACCAATACTTTTTATGCTATCATTTTTATTTTTCTCTTTTATGTAACCCGAAAAGGGTTTACCAATATATTGGTAAACCCCGTTGGATAACTTTAAAGTAGTATCACTTTTAAAAATAGTATAGTTTGGTACTTTAGAAGTGTCTATATTTTCTATGACAGTTTGATGGCGTTCATTAATATCGCTCACCTCTTCACCACAACTAATAATAAATATAGAGCAAAAAAGCACTAATAACTTACTGAACATATGTTCCTTTTGTACCATGATAACTTCCAGCTTTAAGTACATATACACCAAGACCTAAGTAGTTTGTATTAGAACAGTGGTAATGATAAATTCCATCAGGGAAATCTGCTGTAGGACCAAAGTGTCCACCATTTTCATCTAAATCAGTAGGGTAACTACCATCCTCTTCTTGTCTTCCATATAGAGGAAAGCCGTCTCTTATGAAACCAACTAATTTCGCATCGTCTTTTGTAGTAAAGTCTCCACTAACATGATAATGATAACCACTTGGACCTACGTGACCACCTGCTCTTTCAAAATGTTCTAAAACCATAGAGTCAAGAGGCACATTACCTCCCTCACGGTCATTGAATATCGGAACACCATTTAGAGCCATTCCAATTGCTCCTAGTGCTGTTACTTCTTTGGAACTTGCAGCGGTCGGGTTAACTGGAATTGTCATTATATTGGTTCTCTCTCTAATGATCCCTGGATTTACACCAGTCGGATTTGCCTCGTAGAGAGCATGTCCAGCACCCCAATAAGCTGATACGTGTTCTGGCGTTCCGGTAGAAGTTATAGTAATAAAACCATCACTTGTCGAAACAGTAACGCCGTTAGTATAGTTTGCTTCAACTACACTTGTAATATCAGTACCAGAGTCATCTGCTTTACTACAAGCAAAAATAGTTAAACTTAAAGCTAAAAAGCCTATGCCTAAAATTGATAATTTTGATTTGTTCATTTCTTTTTTATTAGTTTAATAACATTCGACGTTCAAAATAGTTAGTCGTTTGATTCATTGGACGCTTCTTTTTAAGAATTCCTTTGGTTGATTTTTTATAAATTATATTTTTTTGCATGTTTTTTTTGATGATATGCATTAGAGGGGAGGTCTATATCCTGTTTTTAGGAATAAATTTCTTTGTTATTCAAGATAGATTATATTGTATGTTCTGGGCTGTCTGATTGAAGTGAGGCGTGGAGGAGGGGCAAGGATTTAAATGGCAGTATATGTACCGTACGAAAGCTAAGGATAAAGACAAAAAAGTAAGTATCCTATAAGAGTAAAATATGCGGTTTTGCTTTTTAGAGCTGAATACGATGTTTTTCTTTAGAGCATGTTTAAAAATTAAGTTCTTCAAAATCAAACATTTGCAGCTTGAAGTTAATTCTTAAACATGCTCTAAGTTCTATTAAATTCCATCAAATATATCTCCTATGAAATCCCCAATACCGCCTAAAAAACTCTCAAATACATCTCCAAAGTCAAGCCAAGAAGAATCCATATCTAAATCTGGAATATCGGTCCAGTCGGCATTGGTAGAGACCGATAACTCACGCAACATTTCTGCTTTCATTTCACCATAATCACAGATCTCACCTGTTTGACTGTGATAGTGATCAAAGTCAGCATGAGAAGCAAATGTACACATTGCCCAACAGGAAAAATCAAACCCATGATACCATTTGCTTTTGGCATGAGCCCTTTTAATCTCCTTGGGCTTATAGTATTTTTTCTTTCCATTTTCAGCTACTAATATTTTCCCAATATCAGTGATATATTCTTTCTTAGTGGTTGGAGCTTGATCGCAGGTGTTTTCATATTTTAAATTACTTTAAATCCAAAAAATGTGGCAATATTTATGGCTGTTTCTATGTCAATTTTAGTTCGCTTTATTTTATTTGCATTAGGGTTGATTATAAGAAATTGATTCTCCATGAATTTTGTGTCTTGTATATCACAACGATTAAAAATAGCCTCTTTAAAATTAGATTTAACTAAGGTCGAATTTTTTATCTTACAATTGGAGAACCTTGTGTATTCGCAATTACAATGATTAATTTCAATTCCCTGAAGATGGACGTCTAGGAATTCGACATATCGTAGATCACAGGAAAAAAAATTAGCAGAAAAAGCAAAATTATTTTTACTAACACCAATCCCAATTAGTTTTGAATCTGTGAAAATACAATCCCTAATGTGAGTATCTTGAAGGTTACTGTTCGAAAGATTGCAGTTAATAAAAGTACAATTATAAAATTTGACTTCAGGAAGATCATTAAATTGACAGTTAATAAATTTGCAATAATAAAACTCTCTTCCTTTAATGTCGTCTGTAGAAATATTTTTGTCTAGTATATCGTTATTTTCAATTGGATCCATATTGATTAGTCTAGGTTCAGTTAGGAACTCTTTTTTAATAGTGAGTATACTTTTGCCAGTTGATTATCTTCAATAATTTCTTTTTCAAATTTGAAGTTGAGCTTCTGAAGAACACGAATGGAACCTGTATTTTCAGGAAGCACCATTGCAATTATCTTTTTTAGTCCTAGTTTGTTGAATCCAAGCTGCACACATGCTTTAGCGGATTCAGTGGCAATACCCTGCCCCCAATATTCTTTCATAAATCTATATCCAAGATCCACTTCATCCATATCGGGAAGATATTTTAGACCTGTAAACCCAATAAAATTATTTTCTCCTTTTAGCTCAACTGCAAGTCGACCGAACCCATATTTTTCGTAATCTCCAAATACATTTTCAATAATTCTTCGTTCCATTTCTTTTTTAGATACAACTCCTCCATCACCGGTATATCTGCTTACGTCTGCATCTAAATTCATGATGTAGGAGGGGGCTATATCTTCCATTTTGAATGGACGAATTAAAAGCCTTTTAGTTTCGATAAATAAATCTGAATTTGACATCTGATAAGTTTTTTCCGAGTAGGTCTAAAATCATGTTTTTTGATTGAATATGATAGGGGAGGTGTACCCTGTGTTGAAAAGTAAGTTTGCTTTTTACGCTAGGGTAGATTTCTTTTCTTAGAGCTAAGTTGTTTAAAATCAAGTATTTAGGAGAGAGTGAGTTGAATTGTAAATCAAGCATTTGCAACTTGAAGTTACTTAAACAGGCTCTTATGTTGTCTTTAAACCTACTCTTAATCTAAATCGCCTGCCACTTTAACTTCATCAACTAATATTTTGCTTTTTACTTGGAATAAACCAGATTTTACATAGACTTCTACTAAATGAATGCTCTCCTTATCTTTTATGCTGCCTCTCAATGATGGCGTCTTGTCCGTTGCAATTAAATCATAACAAACATCAACACATTCTCCATCAATATACAGTTTAGCACTATTATCCTTTAAAGATAAGATTCCCCATTTGTTAGAAACGATAATCTTATGTCCTTTATACTCTGCTTTCCATTCTTTTGTGAACATCATTTTGAGGGTTTAAGTTTGTATTTTTTGCTAACAATGGCTATATCGTGTAACCATGGTTAGAGGTTGGCTTTTTTCATTTTTTCTTTTGCTTGTGACTAACCTAATAAGGTTTATCACATGTTCTGGCTTATCTACTTGAAGGGAAGATCAGAATAGGTTAGTACATGTGGGATACTAACTTTTTCTTTTTTATCTAAATTGTTTTGGTTTCATTTTTTGACTTGCATTTTCTACAATTTCTAAAATCCTCTTTTGCCTTGTTTCTTTTCTTTTCGCAGAGACAACCCAGTATAATAAAATCTTTTTTGCGGACTTTCTTAGACTATCAAAATATTCAATGGAACCTTTTTGTTTTGCAAATTCTTCTATTAAATCAGCTGGGACTATAAGTGCTTCCACTTCATCTAAAAATGACCAAGAACCATTCTCTTTTGCAATTTCAATGCTTTTGAAACCCACTTTTTTCATAAGCCCTTGTTCGATTAAGCTTTTTACTTTCTCCTTATTTACCTTAGACCAATTACTTTTTGGTTTTCGCTTACAAAAATATTGTATATACTGCTCTTTATCAATGGATTTTTTAGTACTATCGATCCAACCAAAGCAAAGTGCTGCATCTACGGCTTCACTCCAACTCAAATTATGATTTGGAGAGGCTTTCTTGTAGAATATTAACCAGATGGAATCCTCTTTTATGTGATTTTTTCTAAGCCAATTTCTCCAATCTTCTTTATTTTTAGGACAATAACTATTCATTGATTTGTTTTCTTTTTTTGCTTGCAGCGAATGGGGTGAGGTAAAACTTGTATTAAAATAAGTTTGCTTATTTGTCGAGATGTGGTTTAATAGAGTTTATACCTTATTGTGTGTTCATTTTTTATTCTTTTCATTATTTCATAACCAACATAATTCTTAATTTTTGGATAAGTTGGTCTACGATAATATTCATTCCAGTAGCTGAGCATTCTGCTCTCTGTTTGTATCCAATATTTAGGATTCTCTTCCACGAACTGAGTAAAATTACTAAGTTTTACTTCCTTTGTTTGGTCATTAATTGCCTGAATAATTTCTATAACATATTCTCCTAAGAGATGGAAAACGAAAGGGGTAACAAAATACTCAGTATTATTTTTTAGTTTTTCAAGTCGCTTTTGTCTTACAAAACCATTATGATGCCTGAGGTAGATACAGTTCAGTATAGTTTGTTGAATATCAATCAAATTATTTTCTAGACCTTCTTTTAATTCATCAAAATAAACACGTCCAGGGATTATTAGTTGTTCACCTGAAAGGATTATTTCTTGCTTCACAGTTGGATGAATATCAAAGTTTTTATCCAAAAGTAAATCAATTACAACTTCGACATCATTCCTTAGAAAAATCGGGAATGCGTTTAGCATTTTTGCCTTACTTATTTCTTTTATGTTCTCAGGAATTCGCATTCAATCTAGATCTTGGTTTAATTAGATACAACTGGTTGGGGGGATTTCATGTTGTGAGGGGGGATGGTAGCTATTGATTTGTACGCATTGTTGTATAGAGTTTAGTTTATTACTTTATCATTTTTAAGTTGATTTATAATGTTTGAAGTCTCTTGTTTATTTTTTCCATAGACGTGTAGATACTTTCTTTTTTCTCCCAGCCATCTGCCAATTTCAATAAAGCTGCTCCCATTCTCCCAGATTTCAAAATAAGTACAACTACATTCATTGACTTTTGTAAACTTTGATTTTAGAAATTTTTTTAGTGGCAGGTTATCTACTAAATCATAGTACTCTTCATTTTCATACCAATCTGCCTTTTTTGCTTTAAAAGCATATTCTTCGATTTTTTGGAAGAACGAGGAGTAAATAATTATTGGTTCATCTTCATATGAGAAGGTTATGATTTCGCCCTTGGAGGATAGGTCAAAAGAAAATTGAGCTATTTCATCACTGATACAACCAGATAAGTAATAAACTTCATCAATTTTTTCAAACTGGAGGTTATTCCCGTTTTTAATTTTTGAGAATAAGTGAAAGTCAAATTTTCTTTTTCTAAAAGGCTCGATGATTGTTATTCCCGACAGGTATTTTTGGAAGTTTACTAGAGCATCAGTAGAGGGGATATTTTTTTGTTTTAAAAGCTTTTTTGTTTCCTCTTCAGAGATAATTGAGTCTTTAGGTCTTTTTATAGACTCAAGATATTTTCTTCCCCTATTTGATAGTTTCATGGATCAATTATTCGCTTCTATTGTTTTTTGAGATGAGGTTTATTTCATGTTCTGTGCTGTGCGACCGTAGGGACATGGGGCTTGTCCCCGACCCGTTCGTATGCAAGTCGACCGAAGGGAGGATTGCA
>CAYOJF010000051.1:0-35424 GCA_964404215.1 uncultured Aureispira sp.
CTACCCTGTGGGTTTATTTCATTCATCATCAAAAAATGAGTCTCAACTAGCCCCCAAGTAAATTGGGGATCAAAGACAAAAAAATGGTACTCATATTATTGAAAAATACAATTTTAAACATACTCTTAAGTAATAGAACCATAGTCGTCAGACTAGTATTGTTTTAGTTTTTTAAAACATTTCTTTATCAAGTCCAAAAAATACTATCAAAATTAATTTTCACTACCATTCGGGCATATTGGAGGCTAGCAACAAATTTGTTTATTCCTGAATATCCCTATAAGTAATCACTCCATAGAGACTACAAAAAAATCCACAAGACTATCTTATAGACATTCTTGTGGATTATATACATAGCGGTTAACCACTATGGGAATCTATTTTGTTCTTTAGAACTTGATTTGATCGGCAGTTGTTTCTACACCATCAATCACCAATTTATATTTAGACAAATCTACCTCTCCTTTGTATTTAGAAGTAGATACTACATTAAGGTGCATGTTAACATTCTCCTTAATCTTTTTCATATTCTTCAATACACGAGCAGCTTCTTCAGGATTGTCAGAACGAGCAGCAATAACAGCATCGTTAATATCTTTTGACAAAACGCCATTATCCGCCATTGCAAAGTAACCTGGTGTTTTGACACTAATTGTAATTTCCTCTTCTAAGTCTTTTCCACCAATAGTGATAGATTTACCTAAATTTCCTGCCTTAACAATATAGGTTTCGCCATCTTTTTCTCCTTCGATTGTATAACGTCCTGCTTTAACTAATTGATTTAAAATTGCTTCAGGAACATTGGCTTTGATTTCTAGCTCGACACGAATAGTACCTTCGTCCCAAGGGTTAGCATTAATTGCCTTGTTCTTAATATCAATTTTTACATTAGGGCACTCTTCTGGATTCAGTGACTTGACCAATGTTTTGTCTGAATCTTGTGCAAATGTGACTGTCCCTACCATTAGGAGAGCCAACAAAAATGAAAAGACTTTCATAATATATGCGTTATTTAAGTGATGAAATTTTATGTAAGCTATTTGTTACCAAATGCTTCATAAAGAAATTGTATGTGTTTTTTGAATCTAAGAGCATGTTTAAATTTACCTTAATTTGTAATATGAAATCTCTTTTTTCACTACTTATCGCCTATTTTCTCCTCAATAGCTAGGGCTATTAAGCAAAAAATGAGGCTCAATTAGCAAAAAAATAGTACTCATATTATCAAAAAACATAATTTTAAACATGCTCTAATTTAAGTAGAATAAAGCTTACCATTTGCCAATCTACTCTCAAATATGAATCGGAGTTTTATTATCAAATATATTATTCCATTTCTAATGGCTCTCCTTTTATTAGGATTCTACCATATAACTGTTGTGTCTGCTTTAGGTTTGGCAATGCTTCTGTTCCTTTATTAGCATCAGCTGCACCATTTTTTTTCTCTGTGGTTTTGCGAGATGCAGAGGGAGCAATCCCATGTTCTTTTTTCGTAGCAGCACCTTCATCCGAAACGGCATCATCTGTTTTGTAAACAAAACGATAGGTTACTGATACATTTTCTTTGATTTCGCTTAGTTTTTGGATAATTGTTTTAGCTTCTTGGGTTGTCCCCGATCTATCTAGTACTCCAGCTATCACGTCTGGATCCAATTGCTTCTTCATTTTACCATCTTCCATAACATAGTATCCTGGTGTTTTGGCATAAACCTTTATATCATCTTCTAAATCTTTGCCTCCTACTGTTACTGCTTTTTCTAAGTTTTTAGCAGAAACTACCAATGCACCATCTACAATGTCACTACTTAAAGTATAACGCCCTGCATTGATGAGTTGAGCTACAACAGCTTCTGGGAAATTAGCTGTAATTTCTAATTCAATTCGAATGGTACCTTCATCCCAAATGTCAGTTTCTATTCCTTTATTCTTAAAGTTCAAATCAATTACAGAAGTCCCTTTGGGATCTAATGTTTTGACTAACGTCTTATTCGTTTCTTGAGCATAAGTATTAGCTGCTACCACTAGTAAGAGTGTAAAAAACAAAAATACTTTTTTCATTGGTTTTATGTTTTGTATGTGTATATATAATTAATAATAATAAAATTGTTCATCCTACTATAAACGCTATGAAAATAGCAAATAGTATTCTATTGATGATACCTATGTTTCCTTAACGATAAAACTACACTAAAGTTACACAACGAATAATATCCAAAAATGATTCCTAACTCTGTTATTGGACTATTTATTTTGCAATTAAATAATTTATACTTAGATCAAATAACACCTAATACTTAAAACAAATCTAATATAAAAAAATAATTGGCGATAACAAAGCTTACCTCATAGAAGGTCTACACCAATATGGAAGTGTTCCAATTCCGTGAACAGGTGGATTAAGAGTAGCTGACTAGCATTTTTAGACGGTATATTAGATCTTATTACGAATAGTTTTGTATAAGATCGAAAATATCTTTTTTAGTTGAGTCATCGTCAAATACTCAAATTCGTAATAACATCTATTCTTTTTAACTAAAAATGAGCCACCCCTAATTAAGGAATGACTCATTTCTATGCTATCAAGTAGTTTTCCAACTACTCGCAAAATAACCTCAATAGTTTATTTATTGATAGTCAATTTTTGTGTTTTGATTACTTTTCCAGTTTCTCCGCGTAATACTACAAAGTAGTTACCTTCAGACCAGTTATTAATCATGATTTCCAAACTACCTTCGTTTGCTAGTCCTTCTTTAGTATAAACCGTTTGACCAGCAGCATCTAGGATACTGATACCTACCTGACGCTCTTGTGTCTGATAAGCAGCCTGTATCATAGTAGAAGCAGGATTAGGATTAACTCTGAAGAATCCAAGAGTACCAATTGAAATAGTAGTACCACCATTAGCACCAGTACCATCTATAACAGTTGGGTCAGGGTTGCCAGTTGTTGTACATCCTTCTAAAGAGAAGTGTGTAGCACAAGATTCGCTACAACCGTTAGCATCTGTTACATTTACTACATATTGTCCAGCGTTCAAACCAGTGAAAGCACCTGTAGTGTTTGATACAGTTGTTCCCTGTGTAAAGTTAGCTAAGCTTACATTGTAAGCTGCTGTACCGCCTGCAATAGTCAATGTAGCAGCTCCATCATTACCTTGACAAGATTCGTCAGAAGTAGAAGCTACTGCTACGCTGATAGGATCTGGCTCTGTAATAGTAGTAGAAACAGTTACTTCACAACCGTTAGCATCTGTTACAACAGCTGTATAAGTACCTGCACATAGATTTCCAATTGTTGCACCTGTTGCTCCATTGCTCCACAATACAGTTGTATTGTTTGTTCCAGAAACTGCTACTGTAGCTGTTCCGTCACAATCTCCATTACAAGAAGGGCTAGTAGTGTTGATAGTAGCTGTAAAGCTTGGTCCACCACCAATAGTAATAGTAGTGTGGTACAAGCAGTAACGCATATCACAAACACTGAAAGTGTAAGTTCCTGCTGCCAATCCTGTAAATGTAGGACTGCTTTGTGACTGTCCATTGATATAATATAGATAGTTACCATCACCGCCTGTAGCTGCTAAAGTAACACTTCCGTCTGACTGTCCACAAGTTTCATCTGTCAAAGAAACTACTGTAATTGCGATAGGATCTGGCTCACCTACTGTAGCCGTAACGATTTCACTACATCCGTTAGCATCCATTACTACTACAGTATAAGTTCCTGTACCTAAGTTATTAAAGGCTCCTGAATTCTGGAAAGTAGTTCCATCAATAGAATAAAGGTAAGGTGCTACCCCACCTGCACCCTGTGCAGTTACTGATCCATCTTGGTTTAGAGAATCTCTTGTATTGATAGAATTAGATGGGCAATTCACATCTTCAGCAGTTACTGTAGCTGTTAGAGGAGTTGTGTTTCCTCCAATAGTAAATACATGTCCTGTACAAGCTGGTGTACATCCGTTAGCATCTTGTACCCAAATACTGTAAGTACCAGCAGTTAAGTTATTGAATGTTCCTGTTGTGTTAGTAAAGAAGTCGTTTGTTGTCCAGTTAACTACTTGGTAAGTATATGGAGCAACTCCGTTTGCTGCTAAGATTGTAGCACTACCATCGTTATTAGCACAAGCTAAATCAGCAGTAGATACAATGTTCACATCAATAGAATCACATGGAGGAGGTGCTGGTGCCTCTACATTAATAGTAAATGTGTAAGTATTTTGTCCTACAATAGGGCAATAATCATCTGATACATTTACAGTAAAAGTGTGTACTCCTACATCATTAGCACCTGGTGTCCAACAGAAAGTACCGTTAGCAAAAGGAGATCCTGCTGATGTGAAAGTAGCTCCTGCTATTCCTGCATTCCAAGTTAAGAAAGTAGATTGATTAACGTCTACATCATTAGAGAATACATCAAAACATAACTGTGTTCCTGCTGTAGCAGTCGTAGAATAATCTGTTGTGTTATCAATTCCGCTCAAAGTAGGAACGTTATTAGAACAAGGAACAGCTGTAAATTGGATATCGCGTACGATTTCACCAATTTTCACACCATTTCTAAATTCTTCAACTAATACACATAAAACACCTACTTGTGCTACATTAGGAGTAAAGCTAATCGCTCCTGTATTGCTATCAATAGCTACACCGTTAGTAGTAGCTAGAGGTGTAGTTGCACTAAAACCAGCACCATATACAACTGGTGTGTTCAAAGCATCATAACACTGTGTTAAAGAATAAACCAAGTTATCTCCATCTGCATCTGTTGCTCCATGGTTATAAAATACAGGCTGTCCAACACATCCAAAAGGTACTGGTACATTTGTAAATACTGGAGACTGGTTATTTAAAGACGCATCTCCAATGATTGCTTCTACATAAAGCTTTTCACTTAGTGGGTTCGCTAGTGTAGTAATAGCTCCATTACGGCAACATAGTCCAAAGCTCAATTTTACATCAGTACATCCTGCAGGAAAAGTAACTAAACCTTGGTAAACGTACTCCTCTATACCATAAACCCCGTTACCACCATTACAAGCAGTACCAACGATACCTGGGCAAGCAGGTGTAATTTCTGTTTTACTAATCTGTTGCAATGTTGCACTTCCTGTACCGCATACAGCAGACCAGTTTACTGTAGGTGTAGATGGTGCATTAACACCATTACAATCTCTGTAAAAAGTCAACGTAACCTGATACTCATTGGCATTTGCCGTTGGAGCATAGGTCAAATCCAATCCCATCGAATGGGTTGCGTTTGCTTGCTGTGGTGTCATCAGACACAATAGCCCTACAAAACAGCAAAGCCATTTTAAGGTTTTGAGTGTGTAATCTCTCATAAGTTATAAATGTTTTTTGAAAAAAATTGTGAATGTTATTTATACAAGTTAACGATAGGTTAACGGCTTTTTATATTTTTCCGCTGCCCTATCATCTGATTTGTATGTTGTTTAACCCGCCAAAATTAGGTCTATTTCTTAAAAATACCAAATAAAATAAGTTACGAATTAATAGCTTATATATTCATACTAAATCTTATTATAAATAGCTTAAAAATAAAGGCTACTTCAACTACTTATTAAATATACCTATTATTAACATTCTTTAAGAAATACTAAATTAGCATTTTATAGACCACTAATTCCATCTAAACTCCTATTAAATAAGAGTTTAAGTTTATTTATATAGAGAACTAGTTACCAAACTATGTTTCCATTATTATAAATACAGTATAACCTTTTGCGAGTAATGTGTCTTTCTTTAGGATAGCCATAAGCATTATTTACAAAAACCGTTGCTTTCACTCCTATCTTACGATTGAGGTGGCTATGTCCATAAAGATGAATTTGTGGCTTTAACTCTTCTATCTGCTTCGCCAATCCCATACATCCCATTACTGGTTTCAAGGCCTGTACGATAGGAGGTGTCTCTGCAGGAATCAAATGAGCGTATGGCAGGAAATGCGAAAAAGAAATAACCTTTTCTGTAGTAGGATTTAGGCTATTCTTATTCATAGCCAATAAACTAGACGTAATAGTCTCCACCGAATCTTGCCAAATACAGTATTTGAAATCTTGCCATGCCCGCTGAATAACTGTATTAGGTTGTCCAAATGTAAAATCATACCAACTGTGCAAAGGAACAATAGTAAGCTCATCTACTTGATAATTCGTTGTTCGGACACCTTCCTCCTTAGCTAACAATAATAGTTGTTGGTATTTCTCCATGGAGTCTTTAAACTTATCTGTCTTTGTCAACCATACATCATGATTGCCTGGAACAAATAACACCTGCTTAAATTTGGGAACTATAGATCTAAAAAACGCCTTTATTTCTGTATATTCATGATGTACATCTCCCCCTACAATCAAGATATCCTCTTTATATTCCCATTCAGAAATAGTATAGAAAAAAGTTCGATTTACCTCATAATCTAAATGTAAATCTGATATTGCCCAAACTCTCATAACTTTCTATTTTTAGCCTAGCCAATGTGACGTTTACAAACAAGTGCTATCCCTTCTGATAAGTTTTCACGTTCTTCTAATAACTCATTATCCAACTCTTCTATAAAAGTTATCTCTCTACTTACTTTATGCTTATTGGCTAATAATATTTCCCATATTTGGGACTCATTATAAATACTCTTAGGCATATAAAACCAGTCTACTTTTTCGAAATCAATTGTAGTAGTGTGCTCACAATAAAATTGCCAAGCTACTAAGTAAGCCTTTTCCATTTTTGCAATTCCATAAGCCATCAATAGGACTCTATAATAAACGACATCTTTGGTATTTTTAAGCTTAGCAATAATCGCTGCTGCATTTCCTTTTGCTAGTTCCTGATAGTATTGCCAAATACTATCTTCTAACTGTATAAACGGTGGGGTATCATAAATGATATTTTCTTGCATTCTAGCTTTATCTTCTTGCAGTGTAGGATTATCTGGGTAAATATCTAACAAGGTATCTAAATGAGATAAGGCTTCATAATATTTACCTTGTATCTCATAAATATATGCTAAAGCATAATGACTCTGGTCAGCCGTCCCATCTTGTGATAAAGCTTGATTATAATATTCTTGTGCCATTTCATAAGCATTGCTTTCTTGATATATTTCACCTAATATCTGATACAATTCCACCAAGTCTATAGTGATAATTTCAGACGTGAGTCTGTCTATCAATGGAAGACACACTTCTACTAACCATTCATAACCTAAGCTATACAAATCTTCTGTTTCTGTCTCCAAAATGGAGAGCAATGTTTTTGGTTGATCTTTCATTATTGTTTGATAAATGACAAGGTGTACTTTCCTACATTTGTCTTTATGGTGATATAATATAAATTAGGTGATAGTGTTTCTACATTCTTAGTTACCCATTGTTGCCCTTCTTGCCAGTTTGCCGTCCAGTAATCCACTCCCCTACCTGCTACATCTGTAATGACATAATCTACAGCTTGTTCAGGCTCTTTAGCTATTATTTCTATTTGCAATTCTTTTCCCACAGGATTAGGGTAGACACTTGCCTCAAAATTCGAGGTAGAAACTATTGTCGTTTCTTCAGGAGGAATATTCAAATAAGGATTAAGTGTACATCTTTTGATTTCAGCATGTACAATCATGGAAGGGATTCTTTGTTTCAAATAATCTGGACGTGCCCAATCTCCTACCCCCGTGGTATCTACCACTTTGATAATAGCACTAGTAGCTATAGGGTTTGCTCCACTCGTTTGACGTTCATTCAGTTCATAATTTTGAAAATCAACACCTAAAAATAAACTATTTTGATTGGTATAATAACTAGCAGTGCTCCAATCAGCCCCTTGATAAAGAGTAACGAGATAAAACCCTTCATCATCAAGGTCTTCACCAAGACGAGTTCCATTAGTGATCTTTCTCAAATTAGTCGCTCGAATGGTTTCATATACCCCCATCATTCTACTATATATATTCTCTAAAAATAAGGTATCTGTCGCAACTAGTGTCAACTCTGTCCCTGCTGCATCTATTTTACCATCATGTTCTATACCTGTAGGACTATCTTCCCACTGGTAAACCTTCGCTATAAAGGATGCAGAAGAATCTCCTTTATATTTTGGATCTATATATACCCTAAAAGAAATGGAGTCTATTCTTATATTTCTAGTGCTGCCTTCCGAAAAATAAAAGACAGACCCATACTCTACAGATTTTCTCTTTTTGTTGGTAAATCATATAAAGTTCCGCTTGCGAAGGGATCGCCATTTTGATTCAACCTACCTTTACTAAAAATAGTATTATTATTCCAACCTCCTTGAAATAAATCATAAGAAAAGGTATCATTTTGATAATCACCATCTGTCCCCTGATGTTCAACCCAATATCTAACTCGATATTTACCTCTATCATCGTTAATAAAGGTATCTAAATCTCTAAAATCCTTGGTTAGATAAAGCTCATTTCCTTGACTAGATAAAAGTGTATCACTTACTATGATAGTATCAGTATAAACATCTCTAAACCACCTCGGTTGATACCCATATCTATAATAGTCAACACTAATTCGAAGTTTGGGAGCTAGTTGACTAGGTATTATCGCTTCACTTCCTTTATTAGTAATTCCTACGCCCCAAAACCATTCTTTATTATTGGTGATTGTAGTACAGTAAAATGGTATATAAAGTAAATTCCCTATCTTTGCATATCGTACAAAAGGCTCATTCATCCATTTGTCTCTTGAATGATTTCCTACGATCGCAAAATCATACTTAGGGGCTATTTCTATACTGATGTCATCTATCATCCAATAATAATATCCCCCATCAAATGTGAATTTTAAGCGACAGGCTCCTAAACTATTCGTTGGTACACCATTCAATATCTGGTGAAAAGGAATACTGATTCTAGTCTCTGCACTATAATTAGTCATCACTGGTAACTCTGTTGCTAAAGCTACATCAGAATAAGTCTGCCCATTATCAATAGAAAAAGAAATTTTACAATTGGTATCAAAATTTCTAATTGAAGTATTGAACTTGACGACTAAAGCCGAATCTCTGTATCCATTTAGATTGATTCTTGGGGATATCAAGGCACCTACTTGTTTAGCAGGTACTAGACCTGTACCAATTGCCGAATCCCCTGACACGCCACCATTGTCCATGAAATCGGAATCAAATAAGGCAACCCCATTGTGCTGAGAGTGCACTAAAGATAGATCTAGTTGTCCAAGTACTCTATTACTAGTATAAGCACCTCTAGAGGCTCCTGTTGTTCTGATCCAATAAGCATTACCAGGAGTAATCTTTCCTGTATCTTGGCTAATAGAAACGGCTGTCCAGGCAGTATCTGAAGTTCCATAAAGACTAGTAGCTTGATGAATAGAATCTCTAAATTCTGCATAACGAATACTGCTACTATCGCCTGAGCCGACTCCCCAAAGTACATGTTGAGCACATAGACTAGATACAGACAAAAAAATTAAACTAATGGTGTAGAATAGAGGGCGATTCATATTAGATTTCTATTTTAGATTTTTGGAGATTAGATACTATTATAAAATAAGAAAAAAACAATGAAAGAGCAAGCGAATCATATTGTAAGAGAAAAAATGTATGCTAAAGATGCTTTTAGCCAGTGGCTAGGGATTGAAATCCTACAAGTGACCGCAGGAAATGTCCTTCTTGCTCTTACGGTACGCCCTGAAATGACAAATGGGTTCGGAATTGCACATGGAGGGATTAGTTACTCATTAGCAGATAGTGCT
The DNA here is from genome assembly GCA_964404215.1 of uncultured Aureispira sp. Lineage (GTDB taxonomy): Bacteria > Bacteroidota > Bacteroidia > Chitinophagales > Saprospiraceae > Aureispira. Next base: position 9,752 of record CAYOJF010000051.1, read on the forward strand.
TTAGCATTTGCTGCTAATGGATATGGACGACACAGTATGTCCATAGAAACTTCTATTACTCACCTGACTCCTATCAAAGTAGGAGATCGAATTAAAGCTATGACTATAGAAGAAAGCCTAACACATAAAATAGGGGTTTATCGTATAGAACTCACTAATCAAGACGATAAAAAAGTGGCAACTTTTAAAGGAATTGTTTACAGAAGTAGTAATACTTGGTAATGCTTTTACAACAAAAAAGGAGATTACTCCATTGAGTAATCTCCTTAATATAATTAGTAGTAAGTTTTATATAAAACAGACTAAATTATTTCTTAACGAAACGTTGTGTAGCTTGTTTTCCTTCTGCTGTTTGAGCAGTGATAAAGTATACACCACCAGCTAAAGAAGATACATCTAGTGTACTAGTTGCTTCTGTTACATTTGATTGTGTAGCCATGTTGATTACACGTCCAGTTATGTCTGTTACGATATAAGTAACATCAGCAGCCTCTTCCAATTCAAGAGCAACATTTAATACGTCACTAGTTGGGTTAGGGAATACACTTAGTCCCATTCCTTCGTCTGCATATACTGTAGCCGTATTCACACCTAATTTATTTTCTACTGCACTAACATATAATCCAATAGAAGGAACTTCATTAGCACCAAAACCTACCCAGTTCCAATCTCCTGTACCACCTCCATCAATAATTTTAGCAGGAGAAACATTTGGTAATGGATTTGCTCCACCAGTAAAGATAGAGTTCATCGCGTAGTTAAGTACATCTCTACCAATCCAAAGTCCGTCATCTGCAGTCATTGTAGTACCTCCTGATAAAGCAGGGTTTTGCTGAATAGTTACTAAATAGAAACCATCATCTGCATATATTGCACCTGCTGGAAGTCCTGTTACAGGGTTCAATAAGTTGTTCACTCTACCTAACTCATAAGTACCAGCTTCATGCATACCTACAATCCCTAATCCATTAGCTGTGTATGTACCTAAGGCAACACTTGTCAATTCAGGGTTTCCTTGTGCAGTACCAGCTGCTAGCGTACCATTAGCATCTGCATCATTCCACTGATAAACATTCACAACTACTGTCTGTGAGCTACTACCAGTATAACCATTAGTAATGAAATATCTAAAGTCAATAGAATCAATAGTAACAGTATCAGTTGCTCCTCTAAAGAAATAGAACATAGAACCATATTCAAACTCAGATACTACTGGATCACCTGGGAATGTAGCTGCTGATACAAAAGGCTGACCATTCTGGTTCAAACGTACTTTAGATAAGTAGTTTGATGTTGCAGAAGCAGCATCTGTAATCGTAAATGTGTGTCTAGTAGTATCATTGAGTGGATCAGAATCTGTACCAGAGTGTGATACCCAATAAGTAACATTATAGTCACCAACTCCATTTCCAATCGAAGGATTTGGATTACAGATAAAGTCTAGATCTCTAAGAGATTTTGCTGTATCTACTTGCGTAGCACCTCCACCATTCAAAGGACTTTGAATCACAATAGTATCCAAGTATACACCTGGAGTAACAGCGCCTGTAACAGGATCAACATAATCAATACTCATGTATAGAGTAGGGTTAGTACCTAATGGAGAAATTGTTGTAGGACCATAATTGATCACAGAAGCTCCCCAGAACCACTCTTTCAAATTAGTTGGATCAAGTAGATTAGATGGGATGTAACGGTTCATTCCTACCTTAACGTCTACTAATGCAGCAGCTAAGTTGTTTCCAGTTGGGTCTTCTCTTCTGATAGAAAAGTCAGATCCTGAAATAGTCTCAATAGAAACATCATCCAAAACCCAAACATAATATTCACCATCAAAACTAAAACGAACACGACATTGTGTCAAGTTAGCTACACTATTAGTAATATTATAAAATGGTATTGATATACGTCCTTCGCTAGAAGTATTTACGTTTGTTGGTAAGATTGGTGCAATATTTACATCCGTCCATGTTGCGCCATTATCAATACTCATCCCTACATTACAAGTAGACTGAAACTGAAGCCAGTGTGTATTTACTTTCAATACCAATGCAGAATCTGTATATCCAGACAAATCGATTGGAGGAGAAATCAATTGACCAATATGTTGTGATGGAGAAGTACCATTACCAAAGTTATTTGGCAATCCTGCATTGTCCATAAAATCAGAATCAAACATAGCTACACCATTAGCTACAGAGTTAGGTGCACCTGCTGGGATAGATCCACTACCTGCTGCTGCTCCAATTGTTCTACCTGAAGAGAAATTACCTCTAGAAGTACCTGTTGTCTGAATCCAATAAGCATTACCTGGAGTAACCGTACCTGCTGGAGTACCTGTTCCTTCATTCACAGCTATCGCATTCCATGCAGTATCGACTAATGCAAAAGGATCTGTACCTTGTACAAATGGAGTCTGAAATTCTGCAATAGGAAGTTCAGCTGCATTACCTGAGCCTACCCCCCATACTACCGTCTGAGCATCAGCTCCTGTCGAAGACAGGACTGCAAGTGCCAACGCAGAAGCTTTTAATAGATTAGTTTTAATCATAATCAGTTTGTATTTAAGTAAAATAAAAAATTTAATTTTTGGTTAGTCTACCCCTTCAAAAATTTCTACAAGGTGTAAACCCGAAAGACAAAAATAAAGTATTTTTTTTAATTTTTGTTAACGTTTTAACATTTCAAGTAAAATTAATGCCAATTTAAGACAAAAAAATGACCTAAAATTAACTATTTAGTCAAGCCCTAGATATTCCTTTAGCAATTTTTCTTTGTTAATCGGAACTACCCCTACTTCTTCACAGACTTGACCTCCTCCTATATTGCTCAAACGGAGCATTTCTAGCAATGGTAATTTGATAGCCATCGCTATTGCTAACAAGCTAATAACCGTATCTCCAGCCCCACATACATCTGCAATAGCTCTTTTTTGTGTCGGGACAATTAGCCCTTCTCCATCATGGTAGGCATAGATACCAGCGGCACCTAATGTAATCAGTACCGTAGTCACACCAATCCGTTCAATAATTTCTAAAGCAGCTTGATTCAGCTGGTTTAGAGAAGGAGATGCATCAATAATGAGTGATGAAGCCTCTTGGATTTCTTTCAAATTTGGCTTAAAAAGTGTTGAGTTAGTGTATTCCCAAAAGTTATTTTTTTTAGGATCTACAAGGGAGGGAATTTTGTTTTCTACAGCAATTTTCATACCACCCTTTATTATTTCCTTAACTAAAACACCTTTATTGTAATCTTGAAAAATGATGACTGCTACCTCATACTCTTCAACTACTTTTTCAATTTGCTGCAATATCTTTTGACACAAATCTTCCCCCATATCAACAATTCGTTCTTTATCATAACGCAATAATTGTTGATTGCGAGCCATTACTCTTGTTTTAGTAGTTGTCTGTAGCTGTTGATCCGAAATAATACCACTTATATCTATATTCGATTGCTCTAGACAAGCTAACAACTGTCGCCCTTCTTCATCATCACCAATAGTACCTATTAGGTGAGGCGAAGCTCCCATTGCTTTAACATTCATTGCTACATTTGCAGCTCCTCCTAATCTATACAATTCTTGCTGATGCAAAACAACAGGAACAGGAGCTTCTGGAGAAATTCGATCTACAGTTCCCATTAGATAATGATCCAAAATTAGGTCCCCAATGACAATAACATGTAATTGTTCTAAGCTAGTGTTCAAACTACTGTTCATATAAGAAAATAAGTAAGCATATTTTAAAAAAAAAGGCTCTTTGGGGGATAAATCACCTAAGCTAGATTGGGAATCTACGATAGTTTTTTTTGAAAATCAAACAAAAAACAACACTAATGAACCATATAGCCCCAATTGATAGCCACCACCCAAGATCTATTAAATATAGCAGCTTACTAAGCAAATAGATTTGTAAAAATAAAGTTCAAATTATTGATCCAACTACCATTGAAGATTTTACTTACAAGAGTGTGCTTAAAAAAGATAATAGCCAAATATGTATTGTAATAAAATGTTGATCATAGCCACAATAGCAATTGTAGTACCTACAACAGCAGGAATGGTAAACCACTTCCAAAAAAGAGTGTATAATTCGTTCGATCTCTGATATAAATCAACTCTAGTAGAATCTTTTAGAAATTTTCTATATTTCCAATAAGCAGCAATCAAATAACCTGTCGTCAATGTAGCAGAAATAATCATTATTGTCATTCCTACAAAAGCAAGTCCCTCTATCCTACGCCCCCTCATAAAAGTAACTGCTAGACCGCGATGATACATCGTATCAAATACATTTAAATAAAACCACCATGCCAACACCCCTCCCACTATAAAGACACTAATCGCTACTAGTTGTATAGATTTCACTCTTTTAACATACTCAATGGTATTGGTTTCGATTAGTTGTTGTTCTATTACTGCTCCCAAGGCATCATCCAAAATTTCTTCTTCTTCCATTCTCTTAAGTACTCCATTTACACTTCAATAATCACAAAAAATCACACACTTTCAAACACCTAATCATCCATCATCTCTACTTAACACTCTGGAAGATTGACAGAAACATTAACCGCTAAACCTCCTTCAGAGGTCTCTTTATACTTATCATTCATATCTAGTGCCGTTTGTTTCATTGTCTTGATCACACTATCTAAGCTCACTTTTGCCTTCGTAGGATCACTTGTTAGAGCAATTTGACAAGCTGTCAAAGCCTTCATTGCCCCCATTGTATTTCGTTCGATACAGGGCACTTGCACCAATCCTTTTATTGGATCACAAGTCAACCCTAGATGATGTTCCATGGCTATTTCTGCTGCAATCAATACTTGCTCTGGTGTACCCCCCAAACACTCTGTCAATCCAGCTGCTGCCATAGCGGAAGAAACGCCTATCTCTGCTTGACATCCTCCCATAGCAGCTGATATAGTAGACCCTCGTTTGAACAAGGCTCCTATAATAGATGCAGTCAATAAAAATCGGATGACATCTTCATCTCCCTTATTGGGGTAAAAACAGATGAAAAACATCAATACTGCGGGGATTACTCCAGCCGCTCCATTTGTTGGAGCGGTCACGACTCTACCAAAAGAGGCATTTTCCTCATTAACAGCTAGAGCAAAACAAGATACCCAGTTGACAACATTACTAAAAGAAGGGTTTGTAATCTGTATGAGCTTCATCCAATCTTCAATATCTCTAGTAGCGACACCATTCAGTAGTTTTTTATTAAAACGACTGGCTCTTCTTTCTACATCTAACCCTCCTGGCAAGATACCATCTGTATGGCATCCCTTGTGTATACACCGCCGCATGGTATTCCAGATTTCAATCAAATCTCGCCTAATCTCTTCTTCATCTCTCCAACACAATTCATTTTGCCATACAATCTCAGAAATAGAAAGCTGTGTATGTTTCAACCATTTTCGTAAATCACCTTCATTTTCGACAGGAAAGGGAACCTTATCTTCTTCCTCCAAATCTGCTTCTTGTATCAATACCGTGTCCTCCCCTTCCTTCATGATAAACCCACCACCAATTGAATAATAAGTTTGTTCTATAGTTGTTTCATCTACAAATGTTACTATAAATGTTAGGGCATTCGGATGTGCAGGTAAGTTTTTGTACACAAAAATAATATCCTCTAAAGGAGTAAATGGAATGACATCACTCCCTCTAACTAAAAGTGTATTCTGTTGGTATACCGCATCTATATAAGCATCTATTTTGCTAGTGTCAACAGTTTTCGGTTGATACCCCATTAAACCTAGCATAACTGCAATATCAGTACCATGCCCACGACCTGTTTTTGCCAAAGAGCCATAGAGTTTGACCTGAATAGATTTTATAGATTGATTCCCAACTTCTTCCAAAAATGAAAGTGCTGCGACCCAAGGTCCCATTGTATGCGAACTAGATGGCCCCACTCCTATCTTAAAAATATCAAACACACTAATATTTTCCATGTTTAGCCTTATTATTTGAATGTTTAAAGGATCTTATTTATTCCTTCTAAAGATAATCATTTATTGGCAATTACTACATCAACGATGTCGAAAAGTAGCAGTCTATTTAAAACAAAAAAGTCTCTCTAGATATTATCTAGAAAGACTTTTGAACTATAGAGCGAAAAACGAGATTCGAACTCGCGACCCCAACCTTGGCAAGGTTGTGCTCTACCAGCTGAGCTATTTTCGCTTTTGTGAAAACAAATGTACAGTCTTATTTTTTTTCGTGCAAATTTTTCGGTCATTTTTTTTTCAAAAATTGATATTGATACTTATTTTTCGTACTTTATCAAAGCACAATCTCAAACTAATAAAGGAACCCAAAAGTTCCTACAACTAAACAAAATAGTATGCGACTAAAACAAAACTACTGGTTTACAATAGCAATATGTATAAGCATATTTTTCAATACATCTTTGTTCGCACAACCACAAGATTTTAATCTTACCGCAGTAGGTCAACTATCTTACACACAAGAATTAAATGATATTTGGGGATATGTTGATGGAACTGGAGTAGAGTACGCCCTTGTTGGCACTCGTACCGGCACTTCTATTGTGAGTTTAGCCACCCCATCCAATCCTACAGAGGTACTCTTTATTCCTGGATTTACATCCATTTGGAGAGATCTTAAAACATGGGGAGATTATGCCTATGTTACAACCGATCAAGGACAAGATGGTTTATTAATAATCGACCTATCTCCATTGCCTAGTGGTACTCCTACTTATAGATTTTGGCGACCTGAGCTCACCATCAATGGTACAACAGATACCTTGAACAAAGCTCACAATTTATATATTGACGAAAGTGGCTATTGTCATATTGCTGGTAGCAATGTAAATAGAGGTGAAACTATTATCTTCGACGTCTTCAGTACACCAGGTACACCAATTATTCAAGGAGCTACAGATCCTTTTTACGCACACGATGCCTATGCTAGAGGTGATACTTTATGGACTTCTGACATCAACGATGGTTTATTCTCTGTTTATGATATTAGTACCCCTACAGCACCTAATCTATTAGCTAGGCAAGCTACACCAAGAGATTTCTGTCATAATGCTTGGATCTCGGATGACGGGAATAGTCTCTTTACGACCGATGAAAAATCAAATGCTTGGATTGGTTCTTATGATGTCTCTGACCTTTCTAATATTCAAGAATTAGATCGTTGGCGTACACCTAATGAAGATGTCATCCCACACAATGTACACACCTACAATGATTTTCTAGTTACTTCTTATTACACCGATGGATTAATTATTCTAGATGCTAGTCGTCCAGACAACTTGATTGAAGTAGCTCGCTATGACACCTACAATGGGACACCATCAACAGGATTCCATGGTGCCTGGGGAGCTTATCCATTCTTACCCTCTGGTTTGATATTAGTCTCCGACATCAACACAGGATTACATGTATTGCAACCTAACTACCAGCGAGCTGCTTGGTTAGAAGGCTTGGTTACCGATCAGTCAAATAATGCTCCATTATTCGATGTAGAAGTAAAAATACTAACTACCTATGATGAAGATCAATCTGATCTGAGTGGAAATTACAAAACTGGTGTGGGAGTATCTGGTACCTACAATGTTACTTTCAGCAAAGCAAACTACATTCCCCAAACGATTTCAGTGACATTAACTAATGGACAAATCACCGTCCAAAATGTACAACTTGTACCAGCTACTGCCTTTACCTTTAGCGGTAGAGTAGTTGATTCTTCTCAAACAAATATTGGTGTTTCCAATGCTATTGTAAAATTGAAAAGTACTCTATATGACTACAATACTATAGCGGATGTGAATGGTTATTTTTCCATACAAGTCAAAAATGACGAATTTGAACTATTGACAGGAAAATGGGGCTATCACACCAAATTATCTACTATCAACTTATTGGACTCTACCAATGTTCCCCTCCCCTATAATGTACTCCTCCAAAAGGGCTATAAAGATGAGTTTGCACTTGACTTAGGTTGGTCAGAGTTTGGTGATGCTAGTGCAGGTAATTGGGAACGAGCAATAGCAGAAGATGTTTACAGCTGGCAAGGCTCTCAATTGCCTAATGATGCTGATCTTACTAATGATATTGGTGATTATGCCCTAATCACAGGCAATAATGGCAATGGGCAAGCAGGAGTAGATGATGTTGACAATGGATTTACAACCATACAATCTCCCACAGCAGACTTAAGCAACTACAATACTGCTGAATTGAGTTTTCACTACTATTTCATCAAACCTTTTCCCTTTAGCCTAGAAGATTCGCTAGAAGTACTAGTTAGTAATGGTGTTGATACCGTTACAGTATGGTCTACAGTAGGTGGAGAATACGATTGGTCTACCAAACAAACTGTAATCATCAACAACTTCATTACCCTAACCAATAATATGAAAGTTTACTTCAAAGTAAATGACAGTAGCCCAGGTAATATAATAGAATCCGCTATAGATTTAGTCATGATACGCGATACCGCTAGTGCCACTACTGCTATCTACAATATTGAACTTGCCAATACAGCTATTAACTACTACCCAAATCCATTTACAAATAATATACAAATGGAATATCAATCTGATATTTCAAATCCAGTACTTTCAGTTCATAATACATTAGGTCAACTAATAGAAAGTCGCTCTTTAGATCAATCAGAAGGAACACTCCAAATAGGTAAAAACTGGTCAAGTGGAATCTATCTAGTAACTATAGGAAATCGAACGGTACGTGTTATAAAAAGACCATAAAAATTTATTACAATCTTTTTTTGTGAGTAATAGTTGAACTCACCCCCAAATAACTGATTGTAAAGGACTTCTACTCTAAGAGCATGTTTAAAAATTAACTTCAAGCTGCAAATGCTTGATTTAGAATTTAATTGCTCCTTTTTTGAGTCCTGATAGCTAAGGCTATCAAACCCAAAAAGAGGTTTATTTAATCCAAAATCAATTCATTTTCGCCCAAATCGTTGATTTTGAAAAACTTAATTTTTAAACATGCTCTAAGGAAAATCTACTAAATGTAGGTTTTCCTTAGTTTTTTTTAAAAAAAATCAACTTTCTGTGAACCTTTTCCCCTCTTCTTCTGTTTTAGTGTCATATAATCAATCGGAGATAGGTCAACTTTCTCCTTTTTTTATGCCCCTACCCGTTCTAAATCTTGGAGTAACAACGTAACTTCTTCTAAATTTTTCTCATAGATGTTGTTATAAATCCAATAAGCTATCCCAAATCCAATTACACTCCCCACCACAAGAGGAATACCAAAGATATCTAAAGACTCTAACAAGTTTTTATGATGTACCATTTTCACCACTAGCAACATTACAGGAAAAATAGAAATCAACATAGTTCCTAATGCTCGCTTCTTATATTGGTAATAAGCTTGTTTCAAATTACACATTTGACTTAGTGTTGTTACCAGAGTATTGCGTTGAATATCAATTTCCTTAAGTTGCTGCACAAATTGGTAAGATAAGATAGATAAAACAAGAGCCATTAGTGTAAATAATCCGAGACAACCTTTCAATAAAAAACTATCAAAAGAACCTCGTAAGAGTATAACCACTAAAAGCCCCCAATTAATAATGTGATTAACAGCTTCCATCCATAAAATTCGATTAAATCTGTTTAAGCTCTGCTCTTTAGTCATTCCTCGAATCAATTGCTTATTGATCAATTCTTGTTGTGCCAATTGTTCGTTCATCAAACTCCAAGTTTGTTTCATTTCATCCAAATCCATTGCTTAATTTTTAAGTTGTTTTTTTATTTTTTTTCTAATTCTTGAAAGACGAGATCCAATATTAGTAGTAGATAATCCAGTAATTTCTGCAATTTCATCGTAGCTTTTTTCCTCTAGGTAGAGCAATACAATAGCTTTTTCGATCTCATTGAGCATATTGATTTGTATATACAACAATCTGATAGAATCCTCTATCGCAGTTTTATCTTTCCAATCATCTGGAATCTCAAAAATCGTTGCATCTAAAGCCTGCTCTTTTATCCGTCGTTTTCGTTGTCTAAACCCAGTCACGATAGTATTGAACGATACTCTATAAATCCAAGTACTAGGCTTCGAATCTCCTTGATAAGTATCAAATGCTTTCCACAACTGTAACATAATTTCCTGATACCAATCTTTTTTGTCCAAAGCATTAGGGGCATAAATAGCAATTACTTTAAAAATAATTTTTTCATGCTGCTGAATCATTTGTATAAATTTGGCTTCTTTATCTTTCATACTCCATTAGTCGCACTAATTAGATTAAAATCACAGAAAGCCAGTTTTTTTTTAAAAAAAAACTGGCTTTCTGTAAACCTTTTACTCTCTCTTCTGTTGTAGTATCATATAATCAATCGGAGATAGATCAACTTTCTCCTTTTTTTATGCCCCTACTATTCATAAGCAGCTGCTATAGTGACAAAGAACCGCCCCCAATTCACTTTTCCATAATTTTTCCCTAGACGCACCATTATCATATTTTTTTCAGGATTGACATAGATATACTGCCCTAAAATTCCCTGTGCCATAAAATCTTTATTATTAATTTTATCGCTAGGAAACCACCATTGATATTGATAGTAAGCAGCACTCCCTGCACTAGTATCTAGCTTAGTCGAATGTCTAACCCAATCTTCAGACACAATCTGCTGTCCATTCCATTTACCTTTATTCAAATACAAACGTCCAAGTTTTGCAAAATCTCTAGCTCTAGCATTCAAACAACAAAAAGTCTTTTCCATTCCATTTTTCTTTTTGTCAATACTCCAACTCGCATCAAATTCCATTTGAAGAGGGCTCCATATCTTCTCTTGCAAATAAGCTGTAATAGTTTTTCCGTTCAATGCTTTCTCTAGTACTAACCCCAACAATTGGGTACTTCCACTGACATATTCAAATGAAGTTCCTGGTTTTTCTTTCAACTTTAATCGTTGACTTGCTCTTCTCAAATTAAGTCCATAATAAAACGTTGCTGCATGACCAAAAGGATTGACATAACTTTCATTAAATTCCATCCCAGAAGTCATTTGCAATAGATGCTGTATCGTTACTTGGTCATATCCATTTGCTTTCATCTCAGGTATAAAATCTGTAACAGACTGTCCTACAGAATCAATTAGTCCATCGTCAATAGCACAGCCTATTAACATAGAAGTTACTGACTTTGCCATCGAAAAGGAAGGAACAATAGAAGCTGTATCATAACGTTTAAAATAACGTTCGTATACAATAGTATCATCCTGTATGATCATAAAGGCAACCGTCTTATTTTCTTCCAAAAAGTCGTCAAAGGCTATCTTTCTATCAGGTGTGGTAATCTCTTTCGGAGACTTTTCTTCTTTAGCTACTTCAAACAAAAAAGGAGCTTCACTTTTTTCTAAGGCTCGCTTAGGGAATTTTTTATGGTCTTGAATATCAGCAAAATTATAAAATACAAATCTACCGAGTGTACAAGAACTAAAGCCAATCGATAGCAGTAGCCAGAATCCTATTTTCCATTTCATAGTATGTGTATATTTTGTGGTATTATGAAAAAAAAAGGCTTTATCGCTAATGCGATAAAGCCTTCTATATGAAGGTATCTAAAACCTTAGTTTTGGATACTAGTTATTTGCTGCTTTGAACTTTTTCAATGCTTCGTTTAGACGAGGTACTACATCAAATAAGTCACCAACAATACCATAATCAGCTGCCTTAAAGAAAGGAGCTTCTGGATCTTTATTGATCACAACAATTACTTTAGACTGATTGACACCTGCCAAGTGCTGAATAGCTCCTGAGATACCAATGGCAATGTATAATGTTGGACGAATTGCAACTCCTGTTTGTCCCACATGTTCGTGGTGAGGACGCCAGTGAATATCTGCAACTGGACGAGAACAAGCAGTAGTAGCACCTAAGATACCAGCCATTTCTTCTACGATTCCCCAGTTTTCTGGTCCTTTCATACCACGACCAGCCGACACCACTAGTTCTGCTTCTGGCAATGGAACAACACCATCTACTGTAGATTGCTCTTTGACACGGATACGACCTGCTGGCACCTCTACTTCTAGTGTTTCTACAGCTACGTCACTTCCTGTTACTGTTGGACGGAAAGTATTTCCTGCAATAGTAACTACTTTATTAGCAGAAGAAATGCTATAAGTAGCAAATCCTTTACCAGAAAATACACCTTTTTGCACTTCAAATCCATTAGCTGGAACCGAAATAACAGAAGTAACTACCCCTGCATCTAGGCGAATACCTACACGACCTGCTAGTGACTTTCCTGTCGAAGAATGAGCAAAAATAACCGTATCAGCTCCCAATTTTTGAGCAGCGTTCGCTACTACAGCAGCATAAACTTGTGCATCAAAATCGTTAGAAGCGGCTACATTATATACTTTGCTAGCACCATATTGCCCCAATGCCCCTGCACCATCAGCGTCGCCGATAGTCAAAGCGATACATTCTGTACCTAAAGCATCTGCTGCCAATTTACCGTAAGTTACTGCTTCTTGAGCAGCTTTTTTGATAGAACCTGTTAGGCTCTCTGCATATACTAAAACAGCCATGATTATATTACTTTTGCTTCGTTATGTAATAGGTTTACCAATTCGTCCATGTTTTCTGGATCAATTAGTTTAACACCTGTTTTTTCTGGTGGATAATCGTAGCGTACGATTGTAGCCAAATCTGTTGCTTCCACTGTAGGAATCACTTTGATAGGCTTACGCTTTGCCATCATGATACCACGCATATTTGGAATACGCTGCTCTGCTAATCCTTTAGCACTACTGATTACAAATGGTGTGTCTACTTCAATAGTCTCTTTTCCACCTTCGATCTCACGATCAATAGTTGCTGTAGTTCCAGCCACTTCCATCTTAGTTGCATAAGAAATAAATGGCATATCCAACAACTCAGAAGTTAGTGCTCCTACCAATGAACCATTGTAGTCAATCGTTTCTTTTCCGAAAAATACTACATCAAAATTCTCTGCTTTTGCATAAGCGGCAATCTGCTTCGCTACAAAAGTAGCACTAGTAGCTTCTGCATCTACACGCACAGCACTATCTGCACCAATCGCTAATCCTTTTCTGATTACAGTCTCGTTGGCTTTAGGGCCTACATGAAACAAAGTAACAGAACCTCCCAATTGCTCTTTCAACTCCAAAGCACGAACCAAGGCATACCACTCATCATAAGGGTTCATGATATATTGTACACCACTTGTATCAAATGCTGTATTATCTGCCGAGAATTTAACTTTAGTAGTTGTATCTGGCGTTTGGCTAACACAAACTAATAATTTCATAAATTCAAATTTATATATTTATTAAACTTTCAATATTTTTTGAAAACAACGCCAAATATACCGATTATTTATAATAATTCTACACTAGGATTGGTTTTTTTTGTAATTTTGATTGATTCGTTATTTAACCTACGCCAGCTATGAAAGTATATCTACCTATTGCATTCTTATGTTTAACAATATTCTTATCAAGCTGTTCAAAAAATAGAGGCTGCAAAGATCCAAACGCTATTAATTTTTCTGCGGAAGCAGAAGCCCCCAATAATAGCTGTATCTACCCCTCGTTTCGTATTTCTACGAATCTTACTTGGGGGAATACTCCTTTTGAACTTAATCGCATTTATGATTTGCAAGGAGCCAATACTGCTATCAAAGAATTCCAGTGTTTTTTATCCAACTTTGAAATAACAAATGCTAATCAAGAAATTCAACGCATTACCCCTGATTTTCATTTGTTATCCAAACTCAATACCGCTACCCCAGTTACTGAAATTATCACCAGTGATATCCAACATCTTGACTTTTTAGTCGGACTCGACAACTCAATCAATCATCAAGCATCCCCTATCATCAATGCCTCCCCCTCCATGTATTGGAATGCAACAGATGGGCATATCTTTCTCAAAGTCAAAGGAAAAGTAGATCGCAATGGTGATGGGATTCCTAACGAAAATGAAAGTTTTGATTTTGAAATTGGTACAAATGATTTATTGCAAAAAATCAGTCTACTCATTGAGAAAAAACTGACCCAACGAGAAGAGATTCTCGTTATCAATTTTGACCTCCAGAAATTATTTGATAATATTGATCTCCAAACCGAACAAAGGACACAAACTACCGACAACCTCCCCTTGGCTACTAAAATGGCAAACAACATTCAACAAGCAATTAGCTACTAGCTAATCATGAAGACAAAACAATTAATATGCTCTTAAGTATTATCCGAAAAGTGGATTTAGTAGGTAAATTCTACAGTAGTAATCTGGGAAAAAAATGGATTCAAAATAAATTAAAATCAGTATTGCCTCATCTTAGTGCGACACAAAAGGTGCTAGATATTGGTAGTGGAAATGGAATGATTACCCACCACTTACGCAAAAAAAATATTAACACCACACCTGTAGATGTCGCCAATCTATCTATTTTACCTGATGTCCAATCTATTGTGTATGATGGTGTTCACATGCCTTTTGAAGCCAATAGTTTTGATACAGGATTACTCCTAACTGTCTTGCATCATTGTCCTGATCCAGATATAGTACTTCAAGAAGCTGCTCGTGTCAGCCAGAAATTAGTTATTATCGAAGATGTTTATAGCAATCCTATCCAGCAATACATGACCTATGCAATAGATACACTCGTCAATTTTGGACACTCTAGCATGACTTACCAGAATCGTTCTGACAAGGAATGGAAAACGACTTTTGATCGAATGGGATTCAAATTAGTAGAAGAGTCTAGTAAATCAGTTTTATTGTTTTTTAGACAAGCTACTTATGTATTGGAGACTTCCCCTTAACTATTTTCTAAGAGTACTCTAAGAATTAACTTCAAGCTGCAAATACTTGGTTTAAAATTTAATTTTTGATTATCTGACTATGAAATTATTTTTTGGCATTTTCATTTTGCTACTATCAGTTATCTCTTGTGGACCTAAAGACTATTGCCAGAAAGTCTATGACCTTGACTTTCCTATCAAAATAACTTCTCAAGATACCTTTGAGATAGGAGATACCATTTGGGTCACTATCAAAATAGATAGTCTCCTAGACAAAAACAGTGGGAATTACATCAATTTTGCACACTATCCCCTACAATGGCGTATAGATTTCAATCGTCTTGGAAGCGGAGGAATAGTTTATGCTTCTGATAATTTTGATACTGTACTGGATACAGGGACAATAGCACTAAATGATGTTACCTTTATTAACTCCAATAATTCAATTAGAATAGGTTATCTCCCCAAAAAGACAGGAAAGTTTCACACTATTATTGAATTAAATAATGCCATCAAAGAAAGAGAAGGAACCTCTGGTCCTTGGAGAGGAAGGCCAGGGAGTATGTTGATTACACCAAATGAAAATTGCTATGAATTCTTATCTGATGAATTTCGCCCTGTTGTCAATAATGATTCTGTTAATCTACGGCTTGTCTATGGTAGATATAAAGGTATATGGAATGGAAAAAAACAATACTTTGGAACAATCGAGAATGACTTCAACTCTGGCAATTATGCTTTTGTTGTCAAACCTTAATTCTTTTTCATTATAATACTTCCACCTCTAGTATACTTCTGCTATCGCCAATTCAATATCACATAGATCATCAAATAGTAACAAATCTAATTGTTCTTCCTTGTTCTGACGACGAACTTGATTGATAAGCTGCTTAAGCAATTCTAATGGGTGGTTTTCTTGACCAACTAAATCGGTTGTAAAATTAGTCCCCATCAATACCTCCTGCTCATATAGTGGAATACACCATACTTCCAAAAAAGCAGCTAATTTGACTTTTTGAGGGACATATTCAGCCCATTCGTTAATGGCATTTTTTTGAGCAGTAGATTTTGAATCCCAAAACAAATAGACCGGCAATTCAGTAGCAGTAGAAGGGCACATGGCACAGCCCTCTTCGCCTTGATGGAGGTACCATACTACGCCATTTTTGACTACCTTTTCTAAAAATGACTGATGTTGTTCAGCTGCTTGTTCTTTCTGATTCATTACTTTTATTGATTTATATCACAAATTTACAGTTTTCTTTTTCAGTTTAATATTTAAATAGTAAAAAACTAAACTAAACATTAAAAACATCCCTGCTGCCGTTATGATTAGTCCCCCCATTTGAAACTTATAAATACCAAAAGCGACCAATAGATTCATCATTCCGCCTAACAAAACCAAAACCAACTGAAAACGACCCAAAAGTTGACTCCCTACTACTACCAATGGTAGCAAAAATATAGTATTCATAAACAAGATTCTATCATAATGATAATGCCACAAAAATGGAAAAACAAGCATTCCTACTGTCGCTGTGCTCACAAATGACAATAGCGGACCGTATTGACTCCTATCTCTCCCATAATGTAACACCCCGACTAAAACTAAAAACCAAAAGACATCTAATGTTCGATAAGTTTGAAGTAAAATGTGGTATAAACTACTAGGAGGAGGCGTATCTTGATTGAAAAGAACCCAGTGATAAATAGTCGTCTCCCAGATGAGCCATGTGATACCTGACCCAATAACGAACACTAAAAAAAAAGAAAATCCAATCACTAAATATTGCTTCAGTTTGGTCAATAAGGTACTAGACTGATAAAGCAAAAAAAAGAAGGTGTACAACCCTGCTAATAAAACGCTTTCCTTCACAAAGATTCCCAATCCTAGCAATAGACCTAAAGCTATTAGCCATTGGATACGATCCAATTTATGTTGATACCGCAAGACAAAATAGACTATTCCAAACATAAAAGCCCACCCCGCCATATCAACTAATGCTGCTAGACCATAGACTGCAATAGGTTGACAAAATAATAATGCCAAAGTACCTACCCAAGCCTGTCGTGGATTATCAAAAAGAATATGAAAAATACGAAAAGAAAAAAAAGCGAGCAAACACCAGCTTAAGATTTGCTGTATCCAAAGAGCTTGAATAGCCGATACTCCTAGTTGATAAAAAATAATTGGTAATAATAAAGCTAACGGTTTAGTCAGTCTAAACAGTCGATCTTCGACACCAGATTCGCCTGAAGCTAGGCGAAGAGCAGCTACAAAACTACTCGTGTCTTGTTGTACTAACATAAAATAAAACAAACCCATCGAAAACAATAATAGTACTCCTAACGAAAGGCTTTGTTTGTAAGTAAATACCATCTGCTTTATTGCGGTAGAGTTGCTAGCATACTTTGATACGCATTTATATTTGCCAAATCTCCACTACAAGTAGTAGCGTCCTTTATATTGAATAAAGTAGTAGCGTAAGTACGTTTACGTGGAAATAATTCCATCCATGTGAGATTAGGATGAAGAGAAAATAAATCAGAATAATCTTGAATATCATACCCACTGTGGCATAATGTTCCTATAGATTTTTCGTCATAGGTGTTCACCCATAACGAATCATAAGGAACCTCACACAATTCATTATGTACCAATTCTATATTATCCAGTTTCCCACCTATGGCTAGGTCAAGCATGTAATTGATAGAAAATCGACTGACTAGCTTATCTGTAGGCTTTTTGCTTTCACTACAAGCCATTAGACAAGATAATAAACCAACAAACTGTGATTCCGAACTCAACGTATTCAATAGATCCTTATAAATGTAAATATATCCTCCGGGAGCAACAAAAGCCGTTTTTTCCCCATTCGTATCATCTATAATTTGAATAGAAGTCAAAGATTCATTCAAATAAGGGGAATTGACTACTGCTTGTTCTATCTGTCGCATATATTGATAAGCTTGTGGATAATCCTCTGGCTCCAATATTTTAGCGGTAGAGTCTGCTCTCCAAGCTTTTTTTAGTTCCATATCGATAGAGAGACCAATTACTTGCTCATCGATTGGAGTTATTTCTGTTTTGGCATCATGTCTTTCTGAACAACTTGAACAAAATCCTATTATAAAACATAGTGACCAATATAATGCTACTCTAAATTTATGCATCTAAATGATTTCTCTATTTATGTACTGTTGTCTTCTCTCTCCAGAAATATTCAAAATATACCTGTTTACAAATAAAAATAGTAAACATAACTAAGAATAGTTTTGTGATTGAGCAATGTATTTTAAAGAATAATTAAACAACTTCAATAATTGAAACTTTAATAATTGGGAGTTTATATGTATTTTTGCACTCTGATTGAATAGAGCAGTATATAGATGGGAACAACCAAAGATAACTACATCTCTGTCAATATCTGCAAAAAGTATCAAAAAATATACCACAACCTCAATAAACGTTGTAGCGAATAAAATTGTATGGAAGTAAAAAATAGTTTTTCTGAATAGAAAATTGGCACCTGCATTAATAGTCTTTAATTCAGTGCTAATCATCAGTATTTGAAAAATATATTCTCATTCTACTCCCAAATTATTCGTTATAAGATCTAAAATGAAAATTAGATCTCTAGATTTATAAGGTTGCTAAAAAATAAAACACCAGCTATTCTAATGGATAATGCTCAGGAATTTATAAATATATATGGTGCCAAAGAGCACAATTTGAAAAACATTGACCTCAAAATACCACGCAACAAGATGGTGGTAGTGACTGGTGTCAGTGGCAGTGGGAAATCTTCTCTTGCCTTTGATACCATTTATGCAGAAGGTCAGCGTCGCTACATGGAAACATTTTCGGCTTATGCTCGCCAATTTATTGGAGACATGGAACGTCCAGATGTAGAAAAAATAACAGGATTAAGCCCTGTTATTGCCATAGAACAAAAGACAACTAGTAAAAATCCTAGATCAACCGTAGGTACTGTTACGGAAATCTATGACTTTTTGCGTTTGTTATTTGCTAGAGCTGGTGAAGCCTATTCTTATAATACAGGGCAAAAGATGATTCGTTATTCAGAAGATGAGATTACGAGTCATATTTTCAAAAACTTTGAAGGGCGAAAAGGACTCCTTTTGGCTCCTCTCGTAAGAGCTCGTAAGGGTCATTATAGAGAATTGTTTGACCAAATGCGGAAACAAGGGTTTTCTAAGGTTCGTATTGATGGTTATATCATCGACCTCTCTCCTGGATTGCAAGTAGATCGCTACAAAACACACGATATCGAGCTAGTAGTAGATCGGCTCAAAGTACAGGAAGACCGAAAAGATCGTTTTGGAAGTTCACTTGAGATTGCTCTTCGCCTAGGAGATGGTTTTATTATGTTTATGGATGACGAAACCGAAGAAGTTTCTACCTATAGTAAATACTTGATGTGTGCCGATACAGGTCTTTCTTACGAAGAACCTTCTCCTAATAGTTTTTCTTTTAATTCACCTTATGGAGCCTGTCCTAAATGTAAGGGACTAGGTGTTGTACACGAAGTGGAATTGGCAAGAGTGATTCCTGATAGAACTAAATCTATCAATCAGGTTGGTATCGTTCCGCTGGGCGAAGTCAGAAATAATATGACATTCAAACAGTTGAGAGCAATTGCTAAAAAATATAACTTCACTTTCTCTACTCCTATCGAGGATCTCACTGAAGAGGCACTACATGTTATTTTATATGGAGGAGACAATACATTTGAAGCTCGCAAGTTTGGAAAAGAAGAATTCTCGCACAATTTAGCGAAAGAAGGACTCTTCGAGATGCTAAAACGCTACTACAAAGAATCAACCTCTGAAAAAGTACGCCGATGGGCAGAGGAGTTTATGGTCATAACCGACTGTTCAGAGTGTGGTGGTGCTAGACTTAAGAAACAAGCCTTATTCTTTAAAGTAGCAGAAAAAAATATAGCCGATTTAGCTCGCATGGATATTCAGAATCTATACGACTGGATCGAAAGCATAGAAGGGAAATTAACTGGTCGACAAGAAGCCATTGCCAAAGATATTCTCAAAGAATTACATCTTAGATTAGGCTTCTTACTAGAAGTAGGATTAGATTATCTTAGTCTAAATCGTCCCGCTCGTACGCTCTCAGGTGGAGAGTCTCAACGTATTCGATTAGCCACCCAAATTGGGTCTCAATTGACGGGGATTACTTATATTCTAGATGAGCCTAGTATTGGATTACATCAACGTGATAATGAACAGCTCATTATAGCCCTAAGAGAACTAACAGACATTGGTAATACTGTACTCGTAGTAGAGCACGACAAGGATATCATGATGGCAGCAGACTATATCATTGATTTAGGGCCCAAAGCGGGTAAACTAGGAGGTGATATTGTAGGAGAAGGAACACCAGAAGATTTCTTAAAACTAGATAGTACAACCGCTAATTTTTTGAGCGGTAACGTAAAAATAGAAGTCCCTAAGAAACGCCGCAAAGGCAATGGTAAAAAAATAAAACTCAAGGGTGCAACAGGCAACAACCTGAAAGGAGTCGACCTAACGATCAATTTAGGAACCTTCATGTGTGTCACAGGAGTATCTGGTAGTGGAAAATCTACTTTGGTAAATGAGACCCTCTACCCTATTCTGAGACATCATTTTTACAATAGTTTGAAAAAACCAATGCCTTATGAAAAAATTGAAGGCATTGACAATGTAGACAAAGTCATTGAGATTGACCAGGCTCCTATTGGGAGAACTCCTCGCTCCAATCCAGCGACCTATATTGGTGTTTTTGACGAAATTAGAAAATTGTTTTCTAATACTCCCGAATCTAAGATTAGAGGCTACAAACCTGGTCGTTTTTCGTTCAATGTAAAAGGTGGACGTTGTGAAGTTTGTGGTGGTAGTGGAAAGCGAGTCATTGAGATGCAATTTTTGCCTGATGTAGAGGTAGAATGCGAAAACTGTAGTGGCAAACGTTACAATAGAGAGACTTTAGAAATTGTCTATGCTGGCAAATCTATTAATGATGTCCTCAATATGAATGTATCTGAAGCCGTTGAGTTTTTCCATAAAATCCCTAAAATACACCAATATGTCTCTACACTAGAGCAAGTAGGACTCGGCTATATCACATTGGGACAATCCGCCACTACACTATCAGGTGGAGAAGCACAACGAATCAAACTAGCCAAAGAACTCTCCAAAAAAGATACTGGAAATACACTCTATATACTGGACGAACCAACAACAGGTTTACACTTTTCTGATATAAAACTACTCTTAGGGGTACTAGACCAGCTCGTAGAGCGAGGAAATACTATTTTGGTCATTGAACATAATATGGATGTCATCAAAATGGCAGATTATATTGTAGACGTAGGACCAGAAGGAGGAAAAAGAGGTGGAACGATACTCGTAGAGGGTACGCCCGAAAAAGTAGCGAAACACCCTGATAGCCATACTGGGAAATACCTTAAATTGGAATTGTAGATAAAGTTGTTTTCAATATGAACTGGTTATTATTTTTCAAAGCACTCCATATCATTGGTTTCGTCAGCTGGTTTGCTGCTCTATTCTATCTTCCTCGGTTATTCATTTACCATACGGAAGCATTCGATATGGAAGAACCCAAGCGTTCTATCCTGACCGAACAGTTTGGAATCATGCAAAACCGTTTGTATAAAATCATCATGACCCCTGCTCTAGTCTTGACTTTTGTTGGGGGACTATCTATGTTATATATTTATGGTGTAGAATGGTTCAAGATTAGTAATTGGATGCATTGGAAACTTTGTCTGCTAATCGGGCTAATTGGTTATCATCACTACTGCAAACATATCATCAAAAAACTAGGAAGAGGGGAACGTGTCATGACCTCTACTCAATTTAGGCTATTCAATGAAGTAACTACCTTATTCTTAGCGGCCATTGTTTTATTGGCTGTTTTCAAAAATTCTTTGCAATTTATTTATGCTTTTGGTGGGCTACTACTCTTCGGGATTTCGCTTGGATTAGGCGTAAAATGGTATAAGAAAATTCGTGAACGTGTAGATTAGTCAATTTATTTCAAAGTAGTATTTAACTACACACTAAAATCCCTCTAATAGATTTCAACTCCCCCACTACCAAAACAATGTAGTGCTTTTCGCAACAGCCTAATTCTATGAAATTTTTCAAAAAATTCTTCTCTAAAAAAAATCAACCAATACAGACCTATGCTGATTTTTGGCAATGGTTCTCTATGCGGGAAAAGGAGTTTTTTCGTATTGTACAGACACAAGATGACATTCAGAACAATTTCTTTGGTGAATTAGCAAACAAACTTGACGAACTCAAAACAGGTTTATCTTTTATGGCAGGAATGCCTAACGAAAAGATGGTCGAATTGATTTTGACAGTAGATGGAGCCATTCATAATATTGTTTTTGTAGAAGAATTGATTGAAAGTGCTCCTCCATTGGAGCATTGGACATTTACTACTCATCAGCCTAGCCCAAGTATCAAAGAAGTTAAAATTGGAATGTCAGGTTTTAGTTTTGATAGTGACACCCTTCATTTTTATGCCAATGAGCATGATAACTATCCTGATGAAATAGATATTACGGTACTACATCCAGACCACAGCGATGACAAAGATGCGATTATTACCAATGGTGTTTATATTTTTTTAGACAATGCTTTGGGAGAACTTAATTTTGCTACTAGTATTGATAATTTAGTCGTAGCCAATACCAAAGATGCCACTCAACCTTTAGTTCCTATATACAAGTTAAGAGATTTTCTGATTTGGAGACAAAAAGAATTTATTGAGAAATATGATGATACTCGCTATCAAGCGGAAGAAGATCGCTATACTAGTTTTGAGGCCAAAACTAAAGACAACCTGCCCGCTATTGCGACTATCAATACCGACGCCCTTGCATGGGAAAACAAACCTTCCCATCCTTGGATTATGATTTTGACGATTCCTTATGATGGATACGAAGACAATGGAATGCCTGTCGATGAGAGTACTCTTAATCTACTAAATGATATTGAAGACGAAATAGCTAGCCAGCTTCACCATACAGATGGATACCTCTATATTGGCAGAGAGACTGCCGAAAATAGTCGACAAGTTTTTTTTGCCTGCAAAGAGTTTAGGAAATGCTCTAAGGTAGTTTATGCGACTCAGCTCAAATACAAGACGAGTGCTCCTTTTAAATACCGAATCTATAAAGATAAATATTGGAGGACTTTCAATCGTTTTATGCCACGTTTCTAATCTCTAATTCATGAATTCTATCCTACTACTTTGTTCAATTTTATTGATAGCACTTGCTCCTGCTACAACGTGGGGACAATTTGCTCCACCTGCTGGACAAACAGGTAGTACAGCTATTCATAAAGATTCTAGTATACTGATTGCATGGGCAAATGGTTGCCAAGTACAACGAGGGCCATTGGATATTAGAAATCCTACGAATGGGAATGTTTCCAATGGAACAACCAATTCGGCAATGGGGTCAGCTGGTGATGGCACAACCCTCAGTTTGGGAGATGGAGGACAAGCAACACTTACTTTTCTCCATCCTATCAAAAATGGACCAGGAGCAGATTTCGCTATTTTTGAAAATGCCTTTAGTGCCACATTTCTCGAGTTAGCGTTCGTAGAAGTGAGTTCTGATGGTAGCAATTTTGTTCGTTTTCCTGCCATTTCTAATACAGACACTACGACACAAGTAGGTAGTTTTGGTGCAGTAGATGCCACCAAACTCTATAATCTAGCAGGTAAATATCAAGCTAATTATGGAACTCCATTTGATTTAGAAGAATTGGTAGGTGATTCGGCAATATTAGATGTCAATCGTATTACACATGTTCGTATTATTGATGTAGTAGGCTGCATACAGGACGCTTATGCTCAGCGAGATAGTAGAGGATACAAAATCAATGATCCTTGGACAACTCCTTTCGCATCAGGAGGGTTTGATTTGGATGCAGTAGGGGTAATTCACCATACAGCCACCGTTTCGACTCAAAAGATCCCTACCCCATCATTAATGGTTTTCCCTAACCCAATCCCTAAAACAAACCCGACTTTATATCTTCAAACCAATCTAGATCGCTACGAGGTACAATTATTTAGTTTAGATGGTCAGGAAATTTCTATTAATGCTCAGAACAACTCAATACGTCTACCTATTCTTCCTTCGGGAATATATATCTTACGTATCCAAACGAACCAAACTGTTCTGACTCAGAAAATCCAGTTGCTCTAATGAAAATACTTCTTATTCGGTTTAGTTCTATTGGCGATATTGTACTCACCACCCCTGTTATCCGTTGTTTAGCACTACAGCTACAAGCAGAAGTTCATTTTATCACCAAACAATCATTTGTTCCCCTCCTCCGTCCTAACCCCTACCTCAAAAAAGTAATTGGGATTGATACGACTACCACCAAACTCAAAACAATTGTCCCAGTACTTCAAGAAGAAAATTATGACTATGTCATTGATTTGCATCAGAATTGGCGATCCTGGTACTTACGCGGCGTTTTGGGCGTACGCTCTTTTGGTTTTGACAAACTCACTTTCAAAAAATGGTTATTCACACAATTCAAAATTAATCGTCTTCCTTCCACACATATTGTAGATCGATATTTAGCAACCACCAAAACACTGGGAGTTCAAAACGATTTTCAGGGACTAGATTACTTTATTCCTACTACAGACTATATTCCTGCTACAAAAGTAGATCCTCAACTTGTACCCAATCATTATATTTGTTTTGTTATTGGGGCCGCTCACTTTACCAAAAGACTTCCAACTTCTAAAATTATTGCTATTTGTCGTCAGCTAACACTTCCTATCGTCCTGATAGGTGGTCCTGCCGAACAGACTGCTGCCATTGCTATTCAGCAAGCTACTGGACCTACTGTTATCAATGCCTGTGGGGCCTACAATCTACACCAATCCGCAGCAATCGTTGACCAAGCTCAATGGGTTATCGCTCATGATACTGGTTTTATGCATATTGCTGCTGCACTTCGCAAACCTATTATCTCTATTTGGGGAAATACAGTTCCTGCCTTTGGTATGACACCTTACCTCCCCCAAAAAGAGCCGCCTACATCGGTATGGATACAAAACGAAAACCTTGGCTGTAGACCTTGTGATAAAATTGGAAAAAAGGCTTGTCCTAAAGGACATTTCCAGTGTATGCAAAGCATCAATATTCAAGAAATTGTCAAAGCTTGTTCATAATGGATGCTTTTTTAGGAATTTTGACAAAGGTTATCTAATTTTACACCAGTATTACTTACTGATTCAATCAATTATAGGGAAATACTGTTTACAAAATCAATACGAACCAACTAAATGCTAATATTATGGCAATCAAAATAACAGACGAATGTATTAATTGTGGGGCCTGTGAGCCAGAATGTCCAAACAACGCTATTTATGATGGTGGTGTAGAGTGGGCTTATGCTGATGGAACAGGTCTTTTAGGTAAATTTGAATGGAAAGACGGCTCTACAAAAGATGCCGATCAAATGAACAGCCCTGTAGAAGATGACTTCTACTATATTGTAACCGATAAATGTACCGAATGTGTTGGTTTTCACGAAGAACCACAATGTGCTGCAGTATGTCCTGTTGACTGTTGTGTTCCTGACGAAGATAACGTAGAAACAGAAGAACAACTATTAGAAAAAAAGAGCTTAATGCACCTTTAGATAAACTAAGATCTCTAATTAGTAGAGATCCAAAAAGTAAGCCGACTCTGATTTTAAAATCAAAGTCGGCTTTATTTTTTACTTACTTACTTACTTACTTACTTACTTACTTACTTACTTACTTACTTACTTACT
>CAYOJF010000052.1:0-35342 GCA_964404215.1 uncultured Aureispira sp.
TGAAGAAAATATGTATAAAATCGAAAGCCTTGAAGCATTAAATCAATTACAGGATTTGACAATCGTAACAGAAGTGACGATTGTAGACACAGACAATCCTGTATGGGGTACTAAATTATTAAGATGTACCCAATTAAAAAAGCTGACGTTTTATCGACTAGAACGATTTTGGCGAATTGCTAAAAACTTTGAACAAATACTATTTCAACTCAAGCAACTAGAGACATTGGTTATCAATAGTGGGCGAATGCCCTTATTAGATAATAGTCAGATTAGCAACTTGATTAACCTCAAGCAGTTTATAGCGATAGGGGTGTTTTATGGGAAGTTCCCACCAGCATTATTTTTATTAGAGAATTTGGTCGAGTTAGATTTTAATAATAGTAACATGGTCAATATAGATTTGACTAACTTGTATCAGCTAAAGAAACTGAAGCATCTTAATTTTTTCCGTACCGGAATTCGAACGGTACCAGATGATATTACGGATTTGACGAATTTGAAAGAATTGATATTGCCTTTGTCCGCACACAAAAATCTATTAAAAAAGGCACCAGAATTTTGTCAAAAACTACAGTACTTGTATAGTCATCAACCAATTGAACAGAAATGTTTGACAGGTGTGATTACTCATGTTAGAAAAATGAAATCAACTTGGGAAGAAAGGGCTGTCTTGCTAAATTTATTGTCAAAAAATCATTCTAAGGTTGCTAGCTTGGCAACCCCTAGAATGATCCTAGCAGCTACAGATATAGCTCGGCAAGAACTATTAAGACTTAATGCACTAGAGTATTATCAAAAAGAATATGGAGCAGAAGATTTGAGTGCTTTGCAAGGGACAGGATCTACTATTGCTATTGCAGGCAAGCTGGGGATCAATAAAAATGATCTCAAACAAAAACTAAAAAAAATAGGCGTCAAAACGACTACTAAAGTAACTCCAATGACTACTTTTTTATTAGTAGGACAATCTCCTAAAGGTGCTTATGAAAAAGCTTTAATGTATAATATTCCTATTGTGACGGAATCTATCTTGATTAAGTATTTAGATCAGCACTTAGATTTATATTTATTGGAATCAACCGAAGAGGTGGCTTATCAAGCAGACCAAATTGCAAATTTATTATTGAGTAAAAATGATGATAATATTTTATTGGCCCTAACTTTTTTCAAGGAAGGTGGATTCCCAAAAGAATTATTGACAGCAGTATATATTGCTCATAGACATTCTGAAAATACCACTATTCATAGGGCATGTATGCGACTGATCAAGCAATATGGTTCATTAGAATTGATTAATGCAGCCAAGCAGAAAAATCCAATTTTTTCAACACAGCGATCAGAGTCAAGTGCCTTATCTACTCTAAAACGATTGGCAAAAAATACGACTGAACTGGATACCGTTCAAATTGCCGAATGGGGCATAAAGCATTTTGGTAGAGGCAAATCATATTTATTATTCTTGGCAAAGGAAGAAGAAGAACAGGTCGCCTGTTTAAGAACGTTGTGCCAATTCAAACGACTCAATTTGTCCAATTGTGCTCTTAAAAGCTTGCCTAAAGGCTTGTTTGAATTAACAGAGTTGGTAGCGTTAGATCTTTCTTACAATCACTATATCAAACATATCTCAGATAAGATTGCTAACCTAAAGAATTTGGAGGTATTGAATATTCACCGTTGTTTGGTAGCAGGAAATAGTAGTAGAGTACAGGAGTTAAGGATATTATTACCCAATACAAAAATTATAGTTGCCTAATTTCATCTAAATAACGCTGTATAATAGCTTTTTCGTCAAAAATATCTAAAGCCATTTGTCGCCCTATATTTCCCATAGTAGCTCTTTGGTCTACCGATAAGTGATACATTTTTTCCATAGCATCTGCTAGAGCGTTCTTATCTTTGACTGGAATCAGAAAACCATTTTTATCGTGTGGTTCGATGACTTCTCTACAACCAGCTACATCTGTCGTAATAATTGGTTTGGCCATAGCTAAGCTTTCTAACATAACTCTAGGGAGACCCTCTCGATAGGAGGGTAATACAACCACATCTGCATCTTTCATAATGGAACGAACATCCGAAGAACTTCCTAGATAGGTGACCGTATTATTTGAGGTATATTCCTCTAGTATCGTTGGAGTAATAGCAGATGGATTTCCTTCATCTATTGCTCCTACCAACCAAATATTGACAGGGTATTTTTTGGTTCGGAGTATTTTGGCTGCTTCCAATAGCTCAATAACCCCTTTGTCGTAGAGCAAGCGACCTACAAATAAAAAAGTAAATGGTGCTTTATCTGGTCGCTCCATTGGCTTGAAATAGCTGGTATTGATACCTGAACCTTTGATTAAGGTAGTTTTTTCTACAGGGCAGAGTCCTAGCGAAGTAAAAAGCTGGCGATCATCTCTATTCTGAAAAGCAATCAAAGAGCACGATTTAAAAGCATATTGATATAACTTTTTGGCGATTTTATTGACCAACCCGTTTGATAAGAAACTATATCCCAATCCTGTTACAGTCGAAATACTTTTTATGCCTGCCTTTCGGGCGGCAATACTGCCATATATATTAGGTTTGATCGTATACTGTAGTGCTAAGTCAATTCCATACGTTTTGTATATTCTGGATAACTCTCGACTATATTGCCAATCCTTGATGGGATTGGTACCTTTTCGACTGAGTTGATAGACAGGAATAAAGGTACATCCTGTTTCTTCTATTGTCGATACATAGTCATCAATGGGAGCAATAGCAAAAACTTGATGTCCTTTGGCTATTAATATTCGTATGAGCCCTAATCGATAGTTATAGATATTCCAAGCAGTGTTAAGGACGATGGCTATTTTCAGGTTACTTTCTTTCATTGAATAAGATTGCTTAACTTTAGGTGTTGTCACGAATAAATTTGTGATAGTCCCTTTTGATAAAGTTGTTTAACACAACTTCGATTACTCAAAAGTACAAACTTTCATTATCAATGCTATTATTCACCTATCAAATACTTTTTGCAGCGGATTTTCTACTGTTACCATTTTTTCTGCTGTTCTGGATAGGTCTATTTACGATGATTCGGAATCGTAGATATAAAATAGGATCTCCGATACGAAAATATTTTCTGCCAGCACTCATTGCTCGCTTGGTTGGAGCGATACTGACGGCATTGATGTATCAGTACTACTATGGAGGAGGGGATACATTTTTATATTTTATTGGAGCCAAAGATGTTTTTAATGCATTTATAGGAGATCCCTATGCTGCTTATGAAATGCTCTTCTATGATTTGAATGATTGGAGAGTAGAAACAAGAGACTACCTCACGCTATATAATTTCTTTTACAAGCCCAATGAAGCCATTGTAATACGGTTGAGCAGTTGGTTTACATTGCCTGGATTAGGAACTTATTTGGGGACTTCTCTAGGCGTGACCTCTTTTAGTTTTGTTGGCTGTTGGTGTTTGTATCTTGTTTTTTATGATCTCTATCCTCGACTGTATCGGCAAACGGCTTATGCTATTTTATTTCTGCCCTCTATGTGTTTTTGGAGCACAGGTGTAATGAAGGATCCTTTTACTATGGCTGGTTTAGGCTATTTTGTCTACGGGGTTTATTTTTTGATACTAAAAAATAATGGCAAGAATATTCAAAATTTTTTACTGATATTAATAGGAGGATTTTTGATGGCAAAAATCAAACTTTATATTATTGCTTCCATTGCTCCAGCTACCATTTTATGGGTTTTTCTATTACTAAAAGATAAAATAAAGGATCCCACTATACGGAAAATAGCAACCCCCATTTTTTTGTCACTAGGAGGGGCTATTGGTTTGGTGGGTATTCGTGTTTTAGGAACCTATTCTACAGCGTTTACCTTAGAGGGTTTTTTGGAAGAGGCATTGAAAATGCAGTGGTGGTTAACTTTTAGTACCGAAAGGGATGGAGGGACTGGATACACCTTAGTTTTTGATCCGACCCCAATGGGATTGGTAAAGGTACTGCCACAGGCTATTAATGTGAGCTTATTCCGCCCTTATCTATGGGAAGCTCGAAAGGCTATTGTCCTCCCATCAGCATTAGAGGCTTTATTTACACTTTTTTATACACTTTATGTATTATTCAAATTAGGGCTATTACGAACGATTCGTTATATATTAACTGAGCCGACTGTTATTTTCTGTTTTACGTTTGCAGTTATTTTTGCCTTTGCAGTAGGGTTTACTTCTATGAATTTTGGAGCTTTAGCTCGATACAAAATTCCTTGTTTACCTTTTTATTTTATAGGGCTCATTATTTTATCGAGTAAGATTCCTCCCAAACGAACTCAATCATCTAAAGGAGTAGCAGGTATAGAATCAAATGAGAAACCTAGCTTAGTGTAGTGTGCTAGAATAGCAGGTAATGTTTCTCGTATCCTATCCCATGATTTGATATTGTCGTGCAATAAAATAATAGAACCATTTTTAGCTGTTGATAGGATTTTTTTGGTGCAATCAGCGGCAGTAAGTTTCGCTTCAAAATCCCATGTCGTTACTTCCCACATTACAATTTTATACCCTAGATGTACCAATTGTTTGGTGATTTTGGGAGTTAGAGAGCCATAAGGAGGACGAAAAAGATTGGTCTTTGTTAACTGTTGGCAGGCATTAACATTGGCTAGATATTCATCTACAGGATGATCCCAGCCTTTGAGGTGATGGAAGGTATGGTTGCCAATCTGGTGCCCTTCTTGTTTGATTTGCTCAAAAATTGTCCTATTTTTTTGGATATTATCTCCGACACAAAAGAAAGTAGCTTTAGCGTTGTATTGAGCTAATTGGTCTAGTATCCAAGGGGTTATTTGAGGGATGGGACCATCATCAAAAGTTAAGTAAAGCTTTTTCTGATCTGTGGTTGGCATTCTCCACAAAAGATGTGGAAGAAAACGTTGTATTAACCAGGGTATTTTGGCAGGGTAAATCATGAAGTTGGTATTTCTTTTTGTTGTAAATATAACAATACACTCAGTACGACCAATACAACCATAGGAAAGACAGCACTACCTATTCCTCCCACAATAATGGAAACGCCTACAGCGATAATCATAACAATAAGAAGTAAGATATTGGCATAAAAACTAACTGCGGGGACTAATAAGGCTAATGCTCCTCCAAGTTCACACATACTAGCTGCTAGCATAATATCGTTTCCTAATTGTTTGTAAATAGCAATAAGATGTGCTTCTTCGCCAGGGCCATAAGCGAGTTTGCTGTATCCTGCTAAGACAAACAGACCTGCCAATAAAATACGCAGTATCCAAATGATTATTTTCGAGGTTTTCATACTTATATTGTAATTTGAATTTATTTAAAAAATCTTACTCATTTTTCATAAGCTGACTTTTTAAACAATTTCATTGAGTAAATAAGATCGTATCAATACCGTAAGTTAGCTGAAAATCAAGAAACTAACAAAACAACTAAAAAGTTGTTTCAAAAGAAGAATATCTATGAAAATACTAATGATCTGTCTAGGAAATATTTGTCGTTCTCCGTTGGCAGAAGGCATATTGAAGAGAAAAATAGAGGAATATGCTCTAGATTGGGAGGTAGACTCGGCAGGAACGAGTGGGTATCATGAAGGGGAATTACCTGATAGCCGTTCCATAGCTGTAGCGATTGCTCATGGGCTAGATATTAGAGATCAACGGTCTCGCCAGATCACTAAAAGAGATCTAGATGTATATGATTGGCTTTTGGTTATGGATAGTAGTAACTATACCAATGTCCAGAAAATGTGTACAACTCCTGCCCAAAAGGATAAAATTAAACTCATTATGAATTTTATTGCCCCAGCAAGGAATACACCTGTCCCTGATCCATATTGGGAGCAGGATGGCTTTGAGCAGGTTTACCAAATGTTGGATAAAGCTTGTGAGGCATTTGTAATGGCTATAACTCTTCCGAAGTCATAATAGACTCGTCAGCTTCTGAGTAGACATAAAAACCAGTTTCTAGTTTTTGGACATAATCCGCGACCCATGCTTCAAATGACTCGCCTAGAAGTTGTCGTTTGGCATCGTCGTGTATCATAGTAATGACTTGCCCTTTTTTGCCACTAAAAGTAGGAGCAAGGTCTAGGCAGTAGTGATCCCCACCACCATTGGAGGTAAACGGAATCCATGCTTGATGCATCCAAACCGATTGTATTGCTGACGGAGCTTCTATTTTTCGAATACTGCCATTTTTATTAAATGTATTTATTTCTAGTAGCTCTTTCCATATTTTCCAGTTTTGGAGGATTCGATCTGTGGAAAGTAATTCTTGACAATTGAGGACAAATGCCCCATAATCGTCCTGCCCATTATGAATTTTATAGAATGCTCTGAAGTCATTGGGGAGTGATTGCTGTATTTGTTCTTCTAGGTAATTAAGCTCTTCATCAGTGGCCCCTTTATTTAGTTCTTGTAGTAGGTGAGGAGCATGTTGGGTTAGCCAATCCTTAATCCTATTCCAAAGTTCTTCCATTTTTATTCCTGACTTAAATTATTCAACGTATAAAAAAACTCCTATTATCTCTTAAGAAGACAATAGGAGTTTACTCTTTTGTTACTGGTTAGTAACCCGTTTTATGCTTTCACACCATCTAGTGCTTTTACCATCATATTTCCAATGTCAGCTGGAGAATCTACTACGTGGATTCCACAGTCACGCATAATTTTCTTTTTCGCTTCTGCAGTGTCTTCGTCACCACCAACGATAGCACCAGCGTGTCCCATTGTACGACCTTTAGGAGCTGTTTCACCAGCAATAAATCCAACAACAGGCTTCGTACCGTTTTCTTTGATCCAACGAGCAGCAATAGCTTCTAGATTACCTCCAATTTCACCAATCATAACAATTCCTTCTGTTTCAGGATCATTCATCAATAGTTCAATCGCTTCTTGTGTTGTTGTCCCAATAATTGGATCACCTCCAATTCCGATAGCTGTAGTAACTCCTAATCCAGCTTTTACGATCTGGTCAGTTGCTTCATAAGTCAAAGTACCAGACTTAGAAACGATACCGATTTTACCTTTTTTGAAGATAAAACCAGGCATAATACCTACTTTTGCTTCTTCTGCTGTCATTACGCCTGGACAGTTAGGTCCTACTAAACGACATCCTTTATCTTCGATAAAAGCTTTTGCTTTTACCATGTCTTGTACTGGAATTCCCTCTGTAATACAGATAATAACTTTGATACCAGCATCAGCCGCTTCCATGATTGCATCTGCTGCAAAACGTGGTGGAACAAAGATAATAGAAGTATCTGCACCCGCTTTAGCCACAGCTTGTTCTACTGTATCAAAAACAGGACAGCCCAAGTGTGTTTGACCACCTTTGCCAGGAGTCACACCACCTACTACGTTAGTACCATATTCTATCATTTGACCAGCATGGAAAGTTCCTTCCTTTCCTGTGAAACCTTGTACAATGATCTTCGAATCTTTATTGACGAGTACAGACATATCAAATATTATATTAAATGAGTTAATAATTATAAGTAGGGCAATAAAATGAATGTTTTTGAACGTATCTTTTTATTGCTCTATTCTTTGTTGCTCAAATTTACAAATTCAACGATAGCAAACAAAAAAATAGACGAGTGTTTTTGATTTCTTTTACCACAGATTCTAGGTAACTAGAAATAATACTACAATTTGTAGAATATAAAAACAACAAAATGCTGCGGATTTGGCTATTTTCTAATAGATGTAACCATTTTTTGAGGTACCCACCCAACTAAACTATTTGGTAAGCGAATGTAGAGCCACCGTTCTTTTTGCTCTAGTATTTTGACCTTAATTCCAGCTTCAATAATTTCGATTTCAGGACTATCCAAGGCTGGATTTTTGCGAATCCCAACTTCTTTTGTAGTAATAATAGCCATGGAATTATCTTGTAGCAAACTGGTCTGTTGTCCTCCAATAATAAATGGTAATAAGCTAAAGCAAAGTAGCCCAATGCCTATTTTTTTATAACTAGATTGGCTCTGCCAATGCCCCCAAGCAAATAATCCAGCTCCTCCACTTAGCAATACTAAAAACAAGATACTCCAGGTGAGTGCAGAGAATAAATTACTGGTGTTGTTCCACCAACGTACAAAAAAAACAGCAGGTGGAGCAGGGATAGGATTTTTTAAACGCTGATTGGCTGCGGCTAGATTTTTTTTGGCAGGATCAAAATTAGGATCTAAAACTAGAGCTCTTTCAAAATTTAGGATGGCCTTCCCTATATTTTTGTTGGTAGCATAAGCTAATCCCAAATTATTGTATATAGCAGGAGAAAGCTGGTCTGATTCTAGCAGGTTTTGATAGATGGCAATACTCTTTGCAATGTTACCCTCATTTTGTGCCGCTACAGCAGTTGCAAATTTTTCAGTGGCTGTTTCCTCTCCAAAACTTAATAGAGGAAGCAGTAATAAAAGGTTGATAGCGATAATTTTAATCCAAGTCATAGTTTTAGGCTTCCATTATTTTTATCAATTCAGTTGTATCATGGTAGACCTGTTGCATAGCAGCTTCATTATTCATTCCTGCAAAGAGTGCCATCTCACAAGTTTGCAGAATATGGAGTAAAGTATCAATGTTATTGGATTCCAATTCTTGTTTGATCAACAATTGTTTCACATTCGTTTTAGTCAGTTCTACCGTTGGTACATTATATTTGTCTGCTACAAAACCTAAGAGTGCTTTAGATATTTCGTTATAGAAACCTTTGGCATCTTTTGTCTGCAATAGTTTTTTAGCTTTTTGGAGGCGTTTGCTAGCTTCTGAACCGGCTTGTTGTTGTTTGATAACACTAATAGGAGTGGCTAGGCGATGATCTATTTTATTCTTTCGATAATAAACAGCACCTATTGCCAAAAAAGGAACTAGAGAGAGTATCCAGAATAAAGCGGTTCCCCAAAATGGCTGAGGCATTCCTCTGAACGTGATTGTTGTGACTGGTTTATCATATTCTAGTGCTATCTCGGCGGTGGTATTATCATCTGATGTAGTGGTCGCTACTTGATCTAATTCTGCAATCGTAGGTAGTTTATTATTCCCTTGTTTTATAGTAATCTGTATGGTAGTATCTACCGTGATAAATTTCTTTTGAGAAGGGTCGAAATAAATAAATTTGGGGTGTATGTCAAAACTACCAACAACTTTGGGGGTCAAGACATATTCAAAGTATTTGGTACCTCCTAGTACTCCACCAACTTCTCGCAATTCTTCATTGGAATTAGGGGCAAATTGATCAAAGTACTTCTCATTGACGCCTAAATTAGGGGCGAGTATTTGTTTGATATCTCCTTTACCCTCTATGCGAAGTTGTAGTTGAATGACATCATCACTAGTAATGGTATTTTTATTGGCATGAGCCAACATTCTAAATTTTCCGACTAGTCCCGAAAACCCAGCAGGGGCACCATCCAATGCCCGAACTTGTAGTTTGACAGGGTTGGTGGTTAGTGTATAATTTTTGGATTGATAGAATGGATTGAATAGTGATTGTCCTCCATTAACAGGGATACTTACTTGAACTTGAGCGGGGTCTATTATCAGTTCACCACTCTTGCTAGGGAAAACAACAAGACGACGTAATACCATGGTCGTATAGGTCTTTCCGTTAATTTTTTCTTGTTGTTTAGGTGCATTAAAACTACGCACATGGTGTGAGAAAAAATCTTTGAAAGTAGGTTGACGAGTGATTTCTAATTGCTCAATATTGATTTGAGTATAAATCTTAATGTCAACCGTTACCTGTGTACCTATGATTGGAGTAGTGTCATTGACAATTGTTTTGACAAACATTTTTCCTTCTACATTGGCATCCATTTTAGGCTTGGGAGCCTTGTCAGCAGCGACTACCTTGATTTGGATAGGTTTAGTACGCAATACCTTACCTTTCGCGGTCAATACTTCTGCTGCTCCAATTTTGAATTTTCCTTCTCGTTTTGCAAGTAAAGTGTAGGTTACTGTAGAAATGACATTGCTTTGTCCATTGGAGAAAGAAGTGCTATAGCCTTGGCTAGTTCCTAAGGACTGAAAACCATTGATAGATGGTGGAGTAAAAGTACGTTCTTTTGCGTTTCGTAATTGAAAAGAAACTTCAAAACGTTGTCCTACAGCTACTTCCGAATGATCGCAAATAGCTGTAAAAGATACTTGCCCCCATAGAGATAGGGGCATTAAAAAACATAAAATAAAATAGTATCTAATAGGAGTACTCATTTAAGTAGATTAAATTTTATACGTTTTACCTTTTGATTTTTTTTCTTCTCTCTTTTCGAGTTCTTTTTCTAGCTTTTCTCTGCTCTTTTCGATTTGTTCGTTAAACATTTCAAAATTTTCTTCCATTTTTTTCTTCGCATCTTTCATGTATTCATCCATGTTGCGGAAATTCAAACCTTCTTCTATATTATCAAATATATCGTCCTGAAAGAAAGGGTCATTTTCAAATGGACTAGTTCCGAAAAAATTATCTCTTTGTGTTACATTAGGTCTATTTGTAGATTCCACTACATTGACAGCCAATTCTTGTGTAGAGAAAAAGCCAGCGGTCGTTTCTATTGTCGCCATCGGAATCCATGCGGCACCAAGTTGATTGGGACGTAGCGTGTAGGTGTAAGTCATAGAGTTAGTCGTCTGACCATTGATAGAAGTCATTTGCTGTCCAACCATAGGTCCAGCAATTAGAGTAAAGTCATTGAAATTAGGAGCTACGAATTGCCCAACTACTTGAGCATTTTTGAGGGTATAGGTAACACTCAAATTTTCATTAAGTCCTACTTCCGTGTAATTAACATGAACACTAAAGCTCGCCTCACTGGTAGATTGTGCAAAACCATAAAGGCTCATTAATAGACCTAAACAGGTCAGTAAAAATGATTTTTTCATAGTTTGTTTATTTTAAAATAGTTGAAAAAATTAATTTTAAATAGGCTCTAATATAAATATAAAGAACATACTTTGAAATGCTGAACTGATTGCAAAAGCCAGACCAAATCAAACTTACCAATCTTTCTCTATTTGGACACGGTCACCTTTGCGACGTTTCATTAATTTTTCTTGTACTTTCTTATCTTCTTCTTCTATTCTTTTTAACATCCGCTCAATTTGGTCTTTTTCCATATCTTGCGGTTTTCCTTTTTCTAGATCATTTTGATTTTTGATCGGGTCTTCTTTATCTTGTTCAGGAGGTTGTTGGTCTCCTTTTTGTTCTTCGTCTTTTTCTTCCTCGTTTTCTTGGTTTTCGTCTTGAGGTTTATCTTCCTGTTGTTCTTTTTCCTTCTCCTGGTTTTCGTCTTGATTTTGCTGCTGTTGTTGCTGTTGTTTTTGTTGCTGCTGTTGCTGACGCAACATTTTGTAAGCAACTCCTAGGTTATTTTTAGCATCATAATCTTCTGTATTCTTTCGCAAGGCATTCTTGTAGGCTTCTATAGCATTTTTGAGTTGTTCTTGACTTTTTTCATTGATGCCATTTTCTGGATTCTGTTCCTGAGCTTGGGACAAGTAGCTATTTCCTAAATTATAGAAAGCTTTTGATTGTATGAGGTCATCATCTGATTGGCTGATGACATCTTGATAGTGTCCGACAGCATCCTCATACTTTTTACTTTTGTAGTAGGTGTTTCCAAGGTTGAAATTACCTTGTATAGAAGCATCATCAGCTTCTATCGCTTGCAAAAAACTAATTGCTGCTCGATCATATTCCCCTGCTTGATAGGCGTTCGTACCTTCTAGGAGTTCTTTATGTTGTGCATTGACTATAGTAGACCACAGCAACACAAAGCTCATTATGCTAAAATAACTTATTCTGTTTGCCATATAATTTTGATTTTTCTAGTTCTAATAACCATCTTTTGTTTTCTAGCCCATAAGCAAAGCCAGTCAAGCTTCCATCTGTCCCAATAACTCGATGACAGGGATTGATGATACAAAATGGATTGCTCCCCACACAACGGCCAACAGCTCGCACAGCTTTTCGAGTACTTACTTTTTCGGCTATCTTAAGGTAGGTTGTTGTTCTACCATATGGAGTATTGAGAAGCTCCTGCCAGACTTTTTGCTGAAAAATGGTTCCTCTACTCAAATTTAATAATACACCAAAATGTTGTCGCCCATCGTGAAAATATTCTGTTAACTCTTTAATACATTGTTTAAGAAAAACAGGTGGTCTACTAACAAAATCAGTGATGGTATCATCTATAACAATGGATTCAATTTGTTCTTCTTTCCCTTCGATGACTAATCGACCAATCGGAGATTCATAGTATGTTTTCATCTGATTCGTAGCCATTATCTTGGTGGAACACCAGGAGCACCATTATTGAAATATTTTTGCAGCATTCTAGGAGCGAAAGTATGTACATACTTACTGACTAACATAATCATAGCATAAGCTTCTTCTATATCAAGCCCTTCTGCTACCCTTGTTCCTTTGAGTACAATTTGATCCCCATGGACACAAAACGCTATTCCACAAAGCTGTAAATTAATTTGTAAAAGTTCTCTGAATAAAACGTTTTGGGTTTCTGCTGGGATTTCCATAACAGGAGCTACTACTTGTAAGTAGGTGACCGCTTCTCGTTCATCGTTCCATACATCTATCCAAATATTGTAGTCGCCTCTTCGTAGTGTCCAGTCCCCCGCTTGTTCTCCTCTGAATAGAGTTGGATCTAAACCTATTTTAGCAATCGCTTGTTCGACAATATTATAATATTTATTTAAATTTGGCATCTTTTAATTTTATTCAACAAAACTAAAAAAACTCTAGCAGATTAAAGGCTTATACTTGCTAATGTTTTCTTAACAATAACGTACTTATGTTTACGATTTTACTTTCCTGGCAGTATTGGCTTCGATTATTTTTGGCTTTTGTAGTTCCTTATCTCGTTTTTTCGGCAGTGATGGAGCAGGCTTCTTTGCGAATAGATCAGTTGGTGAATAATATGAGCAGTAGTGCTCATATTGCTTTGGTTGGAGGAGATCAATTACCTGTAACGTTGACACAGAAATTGGACGGATTGGGAAATATCATTTCATTAGAAACAGCAACAGAGGCACAGCAGCTACTCGAAAAAGATAGTGTAACAACAGTCATAGTGGTGAATAGTCCTACTAAAGTAACACTCACGTATAATAGTCGAAAAGATCAAGGAGTAGCTTATCAGTTTACAGAATGGACTGAAAGTTATAAGGAGGATCAATTAGCGACTCAGCTGGATAGTTTAGGAGTGATAGTAGACAATAGTCAAACAATTCGTGTCGAACAGAATGATTTATTTAATCCTATGTCAGCGATTAATGATTTGATTAGTCAAGTGAAAAATAGCTTAGCAAATATCCTTAATTTACTAGTAGTGTTACTTGTTTTTTGGTTGGTACGGAATGCACTACTAGTGAGTAGGCATAAGCCAAAAGATCAATTGGCGATAGTTGGAATGACTGTGTTTTTGGTGGCTCTCAGTGGCATAGCAGTTGTAGGATTTGGTTTTTATCAAGGGATTAGTATTGCTCAGGAGGGAATGATTCAGAATGTTATTTTTACAATGAAGGAATTGCTGAAATGGAAAAATACAGGTCCCTTTCTTTTACTTTGGATTCCTTGTTGGTTGTTCATTATAGGTATTATGGGGAGTCTTATTTTTGGTACGAAGAGTTTATTGAAATCTCATTTGCGTTCTTTTTGGGGCGTAATTGTATTGAGTTTAATTGCTTTGGTTGGTTTGATGCCTGTAGGGGAATCACCTAGTTTGGGGCAGTTGCTAGTACCTTTATACAATGTCATGAATGTAGGTCAATTAGCTATGCAAGGAACATTGGTAGATATGGATTGGTGGATAGCCATGGGAGGGACGACTGTTCTTGCTTTGCTGGCTTTAGGGCTTTGGTGGAAGGTAGCTAAGCCAATAGAGGAGGATTAATTATAGTTACAAAAAAGCCCCGCTATACTGATTGTTATAGCGGGGCTTTTTTGTATATGCTAATGATTAAGTAATCACGCAAATGTTTCCGCAGTAAAAAAAGTTTACTTTTGGTATTTTTTTCGTTGAAAAGCCTCGCTTTAGCCCGCTAAAGCTACGTTTTTCGCCTCTAAACTACTCAAAAGTATTCCTATTTCATTCTACGTTTTCTTTTGCGTGATTACTTAATGAGGTACTTCAATTTCATCCATTTCGATATGAATATTACGAATATTCATGGTACGCTCATCTCCATCTGTAGGACCATTTTCTAGACGTAGTACACCTCTAGGACATACTGCAGAACAAACTCCACAGCCGACACAAGAAGCACGGACAATATCTTGTCCTTTTTGGGCGTAAGAACGTACATCAATTCCCATTTCACAGTAGGTAGAGCAGTTACCACAAGAAATACACTGTCCTCCATTGGTCGTAATACGGAAACGAGATTTGAAACGCTGTACTAATCCCATCAATCCAGCTAGTGGACAGCCATAACGACACCACATTCTATTTCCCATCAAAGGATAAAAACCAGTACCAACCACCCCTGCAAAGACAGAACCAATTAAGAAACCATACCATTTGCGAACGCCATAAATATCCAATTCATAAAAACCGAGATTAATGGTTTTAGCTGTAGGATCTACGAAATATTGATAAATCTGTAAAAGAGTCATGATGACAACAAATACCATTACTCCATGTATAACATAACGCTCTATTCTCCACGCACGTAGCGATTTGTCTGATTGCTGACGGAAAGGATCTCCTAATGTTTCGGCTAGACCTCCACAACCACAAACCCAAGAGCAATACCAGCGTTTGCCAAAGAGATACGTAAATAGAGGTACAATAATTAGAGTTAGAGCAATTCCCCAAACAAACATCATGGTACCCACATTCATACCTAAGAAATGGTTAGCGTTACTCTCCAACATGCCATTGAGACGGTAGTCATAAAAGAAGCTGTAATCTAAAGGCCAAGCCGTGGTTAAGTTGACAGGTGGATTGTTGAATTTACCCAATAACTCAGGTAACAAAAATGCAAAAGACAACTGGAAAAAGATAACCGATCCAGTACGAACCAATTGATAACGATTGTGGCGATATTTGACAAACATACGAATACCCATGACAATCATAATCAAAGTGTATAAGAATCCATACAAAAACCAACGATCTGCTTTGACGGTATCATCGTTCCAAATAAATTGCTTGATAGGTTCTACTAATATGACCCAGTTGGCAATATATTGAGGATAAAAATAGAGTATAATATAGAAGGTAATCAAGAAGGTACCCAAAGCAACACTTAACCAGCCTGCTCCAATAGAAGAAGGGGTTGGTACCCAAGGTTGTTTGCGTTCTTTTGCTTCAAAAAGTAAAATCGAAACCAGAATGATAGCGGTAACTGCTACCGTAGAAGCAAGGTAGAAGAAAGCTCCTTCTTCATACATGATCCAAGAAGTAATGAGTATAGTGCCACCAACTAATAGTGTTTGTAATATAGGATTAGTTCCTTTTTGTAAAGCACTATGGAAAATGTGATCATGTTTGATACCAGGGAGTTTTTTGAGTCCCGAAAGGATGTACATCAGTGCTCCAATCGTCCCTAAGATAAAAATCAAGAAAAAGAATAGACTATGTTTTTCTTTGACCATGCTGACAGCACTACTCTCCATCAATTTAGAGGTATAAGCACTAATTTTGTCATCGCCCATACGGTATTCCCATTCAGAAACTCCCTCTGGTAGATTCGTCGCATTCCAAACGTTATTGGCAGGATCTACCCCACTGACACTATCCATAGCCTGTTGAGTTCTTTTGAGGACAGGCTGCATGGCTTGTGCGAAAAAATAGTTGAGGTTGTATTCTTTACCCCATTCACTACCTGCTTGCTGCTTGATCATCGCACGATGATATTTGCTATCAATCCCTTCGAGTGCTTTTTCGTTTAGGGTATGTGTACTAAACGTAACAGACAATACAAAGAGTCCGAAGGAAAATAGGAATGCTCCTAAACCTATTATTTTGGTGTATTTCATAGTCTTTTGTGTTTGTATTAGTGTCTATTCTAGCTTGGATGCAATAGACCTTTAGATGCTATAGATCATAGTGTATCTATAGCCATTTTTTCTTTTTAAAATAAAGCAACAGCCCTGTAGCTGATACTAGCATAGTTATCCACATGATGTGATAG
Source organism: uncultured Aureispira sp. (assembly GCA_964404215.1). Lineage (GTDB taxonomy): Bacteria > Bacteroidota > Bacteroidia > Chitinophagales > Saprospiraceae > Aureispira. Next base: position 16,174 of record CAYOJF010000052.1, read on the forward strand.
CCGTATGGATGTTTAGCACCAGGGAGATAGTCAAAATTAGTCCCATATAAACCTGTGATAAAGGTTAATGGAATAAAAACAACTGAGAATACAGTCAAAAACTTCATGATATCATTGAGCTTGGTACTGATCGTTGTGTGATAGATATTGAGTTGGTCAGATAATATTTCTCGATAGCTATCAGAAGTCTCGTTTGCTTGATTGATATTATCTAGTAACTCCTTCAAATGAATGGCCATATAATCGTTTATGAGCTCATTATCAAGCTTAGAAAGTCCCATCAACATTTCTTTAGCTGGTTTGATATTTTTTCTCAAAAAATTTAATTCTCTTTTGTAGGTATTAATTGCTTCTATCGTGTGTTGGTTGGGATTAGTCAAAAGCCCTTCTTCTAAGGTCTCTATTTTATCACCCAGTAATCCAATGATATAAATGTAATTGTCAATGACAATATCTAATAGGGTAAATAGTAGGTAATCTGTACCTGAAGTACGGATTCTCTTTTTTTGATTTCTGATACGCTCTCTTATCGGGTTAAAAACATCTCCTTTTTTTTCCTGAAAAGAAATCAAAACGGATTTTGTCAACACTAAACTTAGATTTTCTACTTTTAATAGATCATCCTTATGTTGCTGTTGTAACATTTTGATTGAAATGAAAATGCCATTTTCATATTCCTGTACTTTCGGACGCATATTAGTAGACATTACGTCTGCTAATAGCATTTGTTCTAGCCCGAAACATTTCCCAATTTCGTGCATGATTTTTTCTTCATGCAACCCATCTATATTAAACCAAGTAGTACTTGTTTTGTGTTGGTAATGACTGGCCTCTAGTACTGTATCTACTCGTTTCTCTTGTACTTTTTGTGCATCAAAATCAATGACACGTAATTCAATAGCTTCCATCTTTTGTTTTCCTCTAAAGAGCAAATCATCAGGTGAAAGACCTATTTCTTTTTTAGTCTTTTTTACGAATCTAGCCATAGTGGTCTTTTGAGCATAAATTATTTCCCTTTCAGGAACTGCCAAGCGGCTGCCAATCCTCGCTTTTTCTGAAGCGAAAGATTAGTTTCGTATTTTTTGTTGTAAGCGACTACAATTTCACTTTCATATTCTTTGAAAAACTCAGGATCAAAATTTGCTAACCCTAGGTTTTGTAATACCTCTTCTATGTGTGTTTCTTCTTGAATCCATTTTTCACAGACTTCATGTCTATATCGAATCCCCATTAGATTGAACCCTAAGATGGCTTTGCTGGCACGATCAAACACTAAACGAACACTTTTACGCCCATCAGGATGTTCCCAATAAATACTAGCATGATTTTCTGGTGGATGAGCCAATACACTGCCATATACTTGGTATTCTATATCCAAGAATTTAGCGGAATTAAACCACATTCTAGGTTCATAAGGAATTTCATGCCCACAAATATTGTAGGCGACAGTTTCACCCATCATACGTCCCGTATACCAGATGGCTTCTATAGGTCGTCTTCCTTCATGAGGACTGGCTATTTGAGCACAATCTCCAATAGCATATACATTAGGGGCAGAAGTTTGTAAAAAATTATCTACGACGATACCCCTTTGACATTCTATAGCGGGGTTTTCTTTGACAAAATCAATATTGGGACGTACGCCAGCAGTCAAACCTACAAACTGACATTCAATTTCTTCTCCATGATTGGTTACTACAGCTCTTGCTCGTCCATTAGCATCGGTTAAAATCTCTTTCAGTTCAGTACCTAATTTTAGGTCAAAGTGATGCTCTTGTATATGACGGTTAATCATGTTAGACTCTTCTTTAGGAAGCACATTGTCCCAATAGCTTTTTTCTCGAACCAAAAAAGTAACTGGAATATTGCGAGAGGCAAACATTTCACCCATTTCTATTCCAATTAGCCCTCCTCCAACTACAACAGCACGTTTGGTTGTAGGAGAGTATTTTTCCATTCCTTCTAGGTCTTGGAATGAATACAATCCTTGTACGCCATCTGCATCTTGCCCTGGCCAGCCAAATTTATTGGGGGTAGAGCCACAGGCAATAAGTAATTTATCATATTTAATGGCATCTCCTTTTCGCATTCGTAGCGATTGAGTTTCTGTATCAATGTATTCTACATAGTCTTGCACAAGATCGATACGGTTTTTGTCCCAGAACCAATTTTCGTAAGGTTGTGTGTCTTCTACACGCATATGTCCCATATAGATATACATGAGTGCAGTACGAGAGAAAAAGTATTTAGTTTCTCCAGAGATAACCGTAATTTTTTTGTCACTGAGCTTACGGATATATCGAGCGGCAGTGATGCCGCTAATACCATTACCAATAATCACAATGTGTTCTTGTTGCTGTGTCATAGATGTATATTGATTGACTAGAGCAAGATTCACTTCAGAAGATAAACAAGATCTAGTATATATTAAAACCGATAGCGTAGTCCTAGATTATATCCTACTACATTGCTACCATCCGGCAAAAAAAGATTAACTAATGCTGGAATAGGTAGTACATGGGTAAATAAAGTACTAATTTCAAATCTAGGAGCAATCATAAATTTGCATCCTACTCCCCATTGTGCACCATATAAAGTAGTGGCATATAGAGAAAACCTATGTGTTACATACCAATTAAAAAATACATTTAATAGGGGTGGTTGAAAACTAAATTGTTGTCCTGGGCGTACAGGAGTCCAAAACCCTAATGCAAAGAATAAATCAAACTTACTGGTTAAGCGATGATAAAAATAGAACTGATTTACAATGTAAAAACTATTATCAATGTTACCTTCAGCAGGTAAGCCTTTGATAGGGAAATATAACCCATGTTCAAACGTTAGGTTAATTTTCTTAAAAAGACCATAACGAACTTGTATACCAATATGAGACAGTTGCCAATCCGCTCGTTCTGCTCCAGCAATAGCTCCTTCACCATTGTTTGTTCTTTTCAAATCTAAAGAATTGAATGGAGAACTATAAAACGCTGAATTTTCTCTCAAAGATCGAACAATCATATTAACCCCCAAATCAAACTTACCTGTTATTCCCACGTTGGCTGTATAAAAACCAGTATAGTAGGTAATCCTAGAGCCATCTTCAGGGGTCCCTTGATTTGCTGTAAAGATGCTTTGATAAGTCGATAATTCTAATTTACCCTTTGGCAAAGTCATAATTTGAGCATTGCTAAAAGATTTAGTAGTCACAGGAGCATTTTCATCTACTACTGTAGGTGTAATGCCAGAGTCATTTAGTCTAGCATCATAATCTTGATATTTGAGTAAGTATTCTTTTCCTATTTGGCGAACACTATAGGTATTAATAAATTCAATTACAGAAGGAGCAAAAGCAGTTGCTTTTTGTTTGAAAACAAGTGGCAGTAGTGCTTCTTCTGAGGTAGTGTTAATTTCAAAGTATTGATATTGATTGAATAAACTAATCAAATGTTGATTCAATTGTTCTTCTAGTGATTGTGTTCCAAAAGCAAAATTAGTAATGGGAGCACTGCTAACCATTCCATCACACAAAACAAAATATAGGCGACTATCTTGGTATTTGTCTAAAATAAATTGTTTGAGTGTGCCTAATGCATATACTTTGTTATCAATCTTGTAAAGTTCGTCTGTCCAAAAAGTCAAATTCTCATTAGGAGAAAGTAAAGGATAGCTTTGAGCTACTGCCTGAATAACTAGAAGATTATAAGCATTGATATAGAATGCTTTTTGTTCTTCAGCATTTAATTTACCCAAATCCATCTGCGTAATCGCAGTGGATAAGGGTTGTAGTAGATTGTTATCTTTTGCTAGAGTCTTATAATGTACTTTTCCGTCTGAGGTATTTGCCTTCAAAAAAGTATTCGTTTCTGCAATGAATTGCTCAAAGTTTTGAGCATAGGTAGTACTTGTTCCTAAAAGAAGGAGCAGGACTCCAACGGTATAAATATATTTCATGTTGTGTGTTATTTTAATTGGAGGAAAAACTCCAAGCACTCAAAATTAATAAAATCTTGATGGAACAACATGTCTTTTACTTAGTCATTTTCATAAATCAAATGATAAAGGTCGGTACAGTGGGTATATAAAATATGTTTTTTGATTTAACTTCGGTAACGAATACCAATATTAAAGCTCATTACATTGCTAGCACCAGTACCAGTGTATAACTCTGTAAGACCAGGAATAGGTATGAAATAAGTATATAATGCTTGTACTTCAAAGTTAGGTGTAATCAAGAACTTAGCTCCACCTCCCCACTCTGTGAATGCAGTAGTTGTAGCATATAGTGTAAATCTCTTGGTTGTAAACCAGCTAAAGAATAATTTAGGATATGGTACTTGAAATTTAAACTGTTCTCCTGGTCTGATTGGCTGCCAAAAGGTCAATGCTCCAAATAAACTAAATTTAGCATTGAATTGATGATCATAAAATATTTGAGTAACCCAAAACAGAGAAGGATCAACTGTATTGTCTACTGGTAAACCTGTAATTGGAAAGTAGATTGCTTGTTCAAAACTCATAGAAAACTTTTTGAAAGGAGCAAAACGGACACGTGGCCCAATCTGACTCAATCCCCAATCTCTAGAAATGGTTTGACCTGGTTGAGATTCGGTGTCTTCCCCTCTTTGAAAGTCCAAGGATGCGAAAGGGTTATGTCCGATACGGTCTCCAAAACGATTTGATTTTAGAATAAAATCTACTCCTACATCAAAACGCCCATTGACACCATAGCTAAATAGAAAAAGCCCACCATAACCTGAAAACTTAGCATTAGCTTGCTCGTAATCGGCATTGTAGAAAGTATGAAAGGTATTCAACTCAAATTTACCTTTAGGCATAGTAGCAGCTACAATGATAGGCTCAAAATTTGGCTTTGAGTCATCTGTAGCTAAGTCTGTAGACGTATTGTCTCCAGTAGCTGAAGCAGCACTACCATTGAGTGTCCAGTTATAAGGGTAATACCCGATTTTGGAATCTTCTGCTAATGGTGTTGTACGATATTTATTGATAAATGTCTTTACATTTGGTTTGAAATCATCTACGTACCATTTGAATATTTCCGAAATATTAGCTTTGCCTGCAAAATCGTCATATTGTATGAACGATGGGTCATCAACCGCTGCTTTTGTACGCTGGTCTAGTTGTGCCTCTAGTTGATCTGGCATATAAGCAAAGTTTGCAATCGGAGGACAGCTAACGGCTGCACAAACCAGTACAAAATGCAAACGAGCATCTTTATATTTGGTAAGCAGTTCCTTTTTTTCAAAATTATTTAAGGTGTATTTTTTACCATTGATGGTGTGTTTGACTCCATCAAAAAAACCAGTTACATCAGTAGGTTTTTGAAGTGGGTAATTATCAATAGCTGTTTTGACTACTAATAAATTATAGGCATTAATACCATAAGCTTTCTGTTGGGCTGGAGTATTAGCACTAACGTCTGTTTTGGCAATGAAGTCAACGAGTTCGTTAAGTGTTTTAGGATCTGCTTTGATTGCAGCATAGTTGACACGGTTAACCGTTACATGTTGTTTCCAAAATCGGTCTGTTTTACTAAAAAAGTTATTGAGATCTACCTGGGCAAAACTTTGAGAGGCTACCAATAATAATAGTAGTAGTAATGAATTTTTCATATAATGAATACGGATAAAAAAGTACAAAAAAAAGCCCTCCGAGCATAAAGACCCCCTCTAAAGCTCGGAAGGCAAGGACACACTATTTCAGAGTCAAAACATACTTTCGATTATGAAAGAAAGCATATTACTTCTCTAAAAAATAATAAGACTTAAACCCCTTGTCTATTATTACAATACAATGATAGGGCTTTCTATCTTTAGCAGGTGTCATCTAGACGACACCTGCCTTAAATTTATCATTTTTTTTATTGAATAAATTAAATTTTTAATGCTTGAAACCCCTTTGTATGCAAGGTTTGTTTGTTTTTGATGAAATTATGAAAATATTTTCATGTTTTAATGCTTTTGCTTTTGAAGCTTACTTATTATGATATAATAAAAGTAAGCACAATTTTACTAAATTGTGCACTAGAAGACAGATATAGTACTAATTTTTATCAACTGAAATTATTTTTATGCGAATTGTATTACAGCGAGTCAGCGAAGCTAGTGTGATGATAGCTGGAAAAAAGACGGCAGAAATTCAAACAGGTTTATTATTATTATTGGGGGTAGCGTCAGATGACAATCAAGAAGACATCAATTGGCTCTGTAAGAAAATTGCAGCTTTACGAATTTTTGCAGATGAAAATGGTAAAATGAATCATTCAATAGGAGACATCAATGGGGAAGTGATCGTAGTGAGTCAGTTTACATTATATGCTAATGTGAAAAAAGGAACGCGTCCGTCTTTTGTCAAAGCCGCACCACCTGCGATAGCTATTCCATTATATGAGCAGTTTGTAAAACAGTTAGAACTCCTATTGCGTAAAGAGGTTCAGACAGGTGTTTTTGGAGCAGATATGCAGGTGCAATTAACTAATGATGGTCCAGTAACTATTTTACTGGATTCTAAAAATAAAACCTTGTAGCCTTTATTTCTGTTATTGTAATAACTGGGATCCTTTATATGGGGACTTTTTGTTGAGGTATAAATTGCATCCCAATCTAAAATAAATTATCTTTGTTCAAAAGATTCAGAAAAAAATGAAAGTTAGTGATATGCAAGTAGATCAATTATTACAGAGAGCCTTGAAATTAGAGCACTTAACAGCAGAGGAAGGTGTTTTTTTGTTTGAAAATGCAACTACTGCCGAGCTAATGTATGTTGGCAATCGTATAAAGGAACATCATGTACCACACAATAAAGTGACTTGGATTATTGATCGAAATTCTAATACGACCAACGTTTGTATTGCCAATTGTAAATTTTGTAATTTCTATCGTCGTCCCAAACATGAAGAAGCTTACATTACTACTATAGAAGAATACAAACAAAAAATAGAGGAGACCTTTGAGTATGGAGGGGAACAATTGCTTCTACAAGGAGGGCATCATCCAGATTTAGGACTGAAGTATTACTGTGATTTATTCAGTGAACTAAAAGAGCTCTATCCTAATTTGAAATTGCATGCTTTAGGTCCACCAGAAATTGCACATATTACAAAACTGGAAAAATCTACCCATCATGAGGTACTCAAAGCACTCAAAGAAGCAGGATTAGATTCACTGCCAGGAGCTGGAGCCGAAATTCTAAACGATAGAGTGCGTAGACGCATTTCGAGAGGCAAATGTACTGGTAAAGAATGGTTGGAAGTGATGCACGAGGCACATAAACTCAACATTACGACTAGTGCTACTATGATGTTTGGGCATATAGAAACGAATTATGAACGTATGGAGCACTTGGTTTGGTTAAGAGAAGTACAAGATAAAAAACCTGCTACGGCAAAAGGTTTTCTGGCTTTTATTCCTTGGCCGTTTATGGACGAAGATACTATCCTCAAAAAATTGACTAAAAAACGGTCGACTTACACAGGAGATGAATATATTCGTATGATTGCGATGAGTCGTATCATGTTACCAAATGTAGTTAATATACAAGCTTCGTGGTTGACTGTAGGTAAACAAGTCGCACAAGCTTGTTTGCATGCAGGAGCGAATGACTTTGGGTCGATAATGATTGAAGAAAATGTAGTCTCTGCTGCTGGTGCTGCATTTCGATTTACTGCTGATGGTATCCAAAAAGCGATTCAAGAAGCAGGTTTTGAGCCCCAATTGCGAAATCAAGAATATGAATACAGAGAACTTCCTGCTCACACGAAACAGCAGGAACTAGATCACGAAACGATGATTGTGGATTAAGTACACTGTTAAACTAAGATACATCTGACTAAACGTGATATTGAAATGCTCAAGGTAGCCGCTATCCAAATAGTTGCTATCTTGAGCATTTGTTTTACCGCTCTCATAATAATCTTAGTGGGGCAATGGCAACTTTGTGCAAAAGGAACCGTATGATTGAGTAAAAATTAAAACTTTCCATGTTAAAAACGGTACAAGGGGTTATTTTGAGAACAGTGAAATACTCTGAGACAAGTATTATATTTGATGCTTATACATTAGAGTTAGGGCTACGAACCTATATTATTAACGGAGTACGGAAAAAAAATGCCAAGGTTAGTCCAGCTCTTATTCAGCCAATGTCCTTGGTAGAAATGGTGGTCTATCATAACGAAGATAAAGATATTAATCGCCTGAAAGAGATAAAGCCTTCCTATGTGTATCAACAAGTTCATTTTGAGGTTACGAAAGGAACTGTTGGGCTTTTTATTACAGAAGTGATACAGAAATCTGTAAAAGAAATTACACCAAACGAAACGTTATTTGATTTTTTGAAACAAACTTATCAGCAACTAGACCAAACAACAGCTAGTATAGCTAATTTCCCGAGTTGGTTTTTAGTGCAGTTTGCTCAGCAGCTAGGGTTATTACCGACCTTAGAGTCAGTAGGTGAGCTTTATTTTGACTATGCAGAAGGTGTGTTAGTTCCCAAACCTCCTGTTTATCCTCATTTTTTATCTCCTTTTCATACTAAATTACTAACCTCTTGGCAGCCTTTGTCGTTTGAGCAAGCAGCAGAACTAATGGTCGATACTACAGACCGGCGTCTTTTTCTCAATAAAATGATTGCTTACTACCAATATAATATAGATGGCTTCGGAAAAGTAAACTCTCTCCTAATTCTACAAGAAATATTTTCTTGATAATAAAGTGACTATTTGGTTCAAATGACGTCGAAAGATATTTAATGCCTCTTTAATTTAAGTTAGTAATTCAAAGATTTGTGAGTGTAGCATAGGTTTGTTATTTTAGCCGCTATGCAACAAGTAAACCTTTCTAAATTGAGTGATAGAGAGCTGGTTGATTTATATTTAAACGATCAAAAACAGCTTTACTTCGGGATGCTTTATAGCCGTTATGCGGATAAAGTATATGGGAAGTGTTTGTCTATGTTGAAGGATAGTATGTTAGCAGAGGATGCTGCACAGGAAATTTTCACGAAGATATTTTTGAAATTAGCTACGTTCAATGACAAAGCTAAGTTTTCAACTTGGCTTTATTCTATTACGTACAACTTTTGTATTGATTTGATTCGGAAGCAAAAAAGACAACACAATGTACTTTCTGCTGATGATGAAAACGCTGCTGAGATTGCAGATCATGTGGAAGATATTAGCGACAGTGAATTTTTGGAACTTAACTTGACAAAATTAGGGCGTGCCTTAGATGAAATTCCAGTAGATGATAAAGCCATCCTGTTGATGAAATATCAGCAAGGTATTCCAATTAAGGAGCTTAAGGAAATTACTGGGAAGTCAGAAAGTGCCCTGAAAATGCAACTCAAAAGAGCAAAACAAAAAGTGAAAAAGTATTATGATACAATTGTAGTAACAATTTATATCATTCTTGATTTACTCCTAAAATAACTACTATGAAAGATGAAAAAAGAATACAAATAGAGCCAGATGTTAAGGCTCCCGATAGCATTCGCAAAGGAGTACAGTCAACTTTATCTGCTTATCGAATGATGGGAGATGTAGCGAGTCTATATCTCAATGATTTGTCACAGACCCTTATTGGTTTTACAGAACTAGTTAGCCCAATACACCCACTGCCACCTGCTATCGAAAATAACGGACCAGTGCCACCTAAAAAAGACCTACCTTAGTATGGAACAACTAAAAGAAATATTTGAGTCACTGTTCAATCAGTTTAAAGACTTATTTCCCAAACTGATTGGGGCAGTAGTTTTGTTGATAGTTGGATGGATGATCGCTAAAGTAATCGCCAGTGTAGTTCAGAAGATTTTGCTTGGTATCAAAGCAGATAAACTGACAGAAAAACTCAATGAAATTGATATTTTTCAGAAAGCAAACTTGGACTTAAAGGTCAGTGCTATCCTTTCCAAAACATTGTATTACTTTATTTTGTTGACGTTTATCATTGCGGCAACAGAGTTTTTGGGATTGACTATTATTTCTCAACAGATAGCGGATATTCTGAATTTTATTCCGAAGGCAATCGCTGCTTCCATTGTATTTTTGGTAGGGGTTATCTTTGCTAATTTTGTTCGTAATGCGGTTAGTACTACTTTCCGTTCTTTGGGTATCCCATCGGGTAAACTAATCAGTAGTTTTATTTTTTATTTCTTACTGATCACTATTTCTATCACAGCACTGTCGCAAACAGGTATGGATACTAAGTTTCTGACTCAAAATATTCAGATTCTTTTGAGTGGTATTGTGGTCGCTTTCGCTATTGGGTTTGGTTTTGCCTCTCGCCCTGTACTCCGAAATATTTTATCGGCAGGATATACCAAGCAAAAATTTATGATTGGATCTACAATTAAGATAGGCGAATATACAGGAGTTATCATTGATATTGATACGACTGCACTTACACTAGAGATAGAGAATGGAAGACGAGTGATTGTCCCTCAGAGTGAGATTGTTTCTACTACGGTAGAGTTACTTCCTTAGGAGTATATCTAAGATAAATTAAAATAAACTCCTATTCTTTGGTGAGACTACTATATTCATCGGGTTATTGCTATTTTTTGAATAAAAATAGTTAGTAATGCAATAATTTTGTTTATTACTGAATATCCTTCTCTAACTGATAGATTCTAAATAAAAACACCCCACAGAATTAATTCTGTGGGGTGTTTTTATTTAGAATCTCTAAGAATGCTATCGTATATCTAACGATGCATGGTATTTAGAAACTCTTCATTATCTTTTGTTCCTTTCATGCGATCAAGCAAGAATTCCATTGCTTCTTCCGTTGTCATATCTGCTAGGTAGCGACGTAGAATCCACATTTTACTAATCGTATCAGAATCATGTAGTAGATCATCTCTACGAGTGCTAGATTTGATTAGATCAATAGAAGGATAAACACGTTTGTTGGCTAAGCGACGATCTAGTTGTAATTCTAGATTACCTGTTCCTTTGAACTCTTCAAAGATAACCTCATCCATACGAGAACCTGTATCGATCAATGCGGTAGCAATAATAGTCAATGATCCCCCGTCTTCGATGTTACGAGCTGCTCCAAAGAACTGCTTTGGTTTTAGTAGAGCATTAGCTTCTACACCACCAGAAAGAACTTTCCCTGAGGAAGGAGATACGGTATTGTGAGCTCTAGCCAATCGAGTAATGGAATCTAATAAAATGACTACATCATGCCCACATTCGACCATTCTTTTGGCTTTTTCGAGGACAATATTAGCGACACGGACATGATTGGAAGGAGGAGAGTCGAAAGTAGAACCAACTACTTCAGCACGCACACTACGTTGCATATCAGTTACCTCCTCTGGACGCTCATCTACAAGTAGTATAATTAAGTAAGCTTCTGGATGATTGTGAGCAATGGCATTGGCAATATCTTTTAACAAAAATGTCTTACCTGTTTTAGGCTGAGCCACAATCAATCCTCTTTGTCCCTTTCCGATTGGCGTAAACAAATCCATCATTCGGGTAGAATATAGATTTGGCTTAGTCGCTTGAACAATATTTAGTTTTTCTTGAGGAAATAGTGGTGTCAATAGGTCAAAATGAACTCTATCTCTGATATCATTTGGTGTCCAGCCATTGATCTTTTCTACTTTTAGCAGAGCAAAGTATTTTTCGCCTTCTTTTGGAGGACGAATGGCACCTTCGATGGTATCTCCTGTTTTTAGTCCGAACAATTTGATCTGAGAAGGCGATACATAAATATCATCAGGAGAATTGAGATAGTTGTAATCTGATGAACGTAAGAAACCATAGCCTTCATTCATCATTTCTAATACTCCTTCGCCTACGACAATACCATCTAAATCAACATTGAATTTGGGTTGTTTTTTTTCACGTTGGTTCTTAGGACGTTGGCTCTTAGTATTGTTACTATTATTGCCTTCGTTTTTATTATTGTCGTTATCGTTACGTTTTTTGTTACGTGGCTCTCTTTTAGGGCGTTCTGTATTGTTATTTGAACGCTCTACTTTAGTGCGGTTTTTATTTCTGGGAGTAGGTTGTTCCTCTCTATCCCTTGGAGAGGTTTTCTTTGTTTCCTGTTTTGGTTCTGCTGTTTTTTTCTCTTCAACAACAGGAGCGTCATTGGTAGGGGTATCTTCTTTGATATCCTTAGGAGTTTCCTTTTTCTCTTCAGGGACTGGTTTAGTTTCCTTTTTAGGTCTTGGTTTTCGAGTACGTGTCACCTTAGGTTTTTCTTCCGTCGGTTTGGTGCTAGTATTTCTCGTTGTTTTAGTTGTTTTGGGGGCTTTTTCGACTTTAGTTTCTGTGTCTGCATTGGGAGCAATTTTCACATCGATAGCACCATTATCAGCTTGATAATCAAGTATTTTGTAAACGAGTTCTTTTTTGTTAAGTCGTTTGTAGCCTTTCAGTTCTAATTTGTCGGCTATCTCTCTTAGCTCAGGGACGAGCATTTGATTGAGTTGAAGTATGTCGTACATACAGGTAGGTAGGTTTAAAGTAAATGTAATTAAATATTGAAGTAGAATACAGTAGGTTCTCTCGGCGTTTCTACTTAATTTTGAAAAGGTATATTGGGTCTAACCAATATAGAGTTATTTTGTTTTCTAAGTCCTGATAATTCCCAATTGTAGCATTCCCTTAATCTAAACTCTAAAAATAAGTTTTAGGTTGTGGAACTATTTTACTGTAATGTGAATTTGATTGGAAAATTGCTGTAAGGACGGAGTAGCAAGTATTATTTTGTGGAAAGGGAAATTGGATGGAGTGATTTATAGATGATAAATAGCTGTATTTTTATACTATTATCCCTTTCATGTCCCAAAAATACACTTTAATTTCAAAAACGAATAGTATTTTTATAAAAAAAAATAATCTCGCCTTACATTAGCTATAACAGAAGAGCACTCAAAAAAGGAATGCTCTTTATCTAAATAAAAAATAACGCAAGAATCATGTTACCAGTTACGTTTATACGAGAAAATAGAGCAAGGGTAGAACTTAGTCTTAAGAAAAGAAATCAAACAGATACTTCTATCTTAGATACTATATTAGAAACAGACGATGCCCGCAAAAAGTTGCAGCAGGAATTAGAAGTGAATTTGGCGGAGAGTAATGCGATTTCGAAGGAAATAGGAGCATTGTACAAAGCAGGTAAAGGAGCAGAAGCTGCGACCAAGAAAGCAAGGACATCTGAGATCAAAGAATTGAATATTGGATTGAAGGAAGAATTGGCCGGAAAGGAAGCTGCACTAGAAGAACTGCTGCTGCAGATACCTAACTGTGCACATGAATCGGTACCTTATGGCAACTCTGATGAAGAAAATGAAGTGAAACAAGATTGGGCTGCTGCCTTGCCCGAATTGGGAGAAGAAGCACTGCCACATTGGGAACTTGCTAAGAAATATAATTTGATTAATTTCGAATTAGGAGCTAAGATCACAGGAGCAGGTTTTCCTGTGTATGTTGGAAAAGGAGCGATCCTACAACGAGCACTGATTAATTTTTTCTTGAATGAAGCAGATGCAGCAGGTTATAAAGAGTATATGGTTCCTCATGTCGTCAACGAAGATAGTGCTAGAGGAACAGGTCAGTTACCTGACAAGGAAGGTCAAATGTATTATATGCCTAAAGATGACCTATATTTGATACCGACAGCAGAGGTTCCATTAACGAATATTTATAGAGATGTCTTACTCAAAGAGGCGGATCTACCCGTCAAGCTGACAGGGCACACCCCTTGTTTTAGGAGAGAGGCAGGGTCTTACGGAGCACACGTACGTGGACTAAACCGCTTACATCAGTTTGATAAAGTTGAAATAGTACAAGTACAGCATCCTGATAAATCTTATGAAGCATTGGATACGATGTGTAATCATGTAGAAGGGTTGTTACAAAAATTAGATTTACCATATCGCATATTACGTCTTTGTGGTGGAGATCTAGGTTTTGCGGCAGCACTGACATTTGATTTTGAGACCTATTCTGCTGCTCAAAAACGTTGGTTAGAAGTAAGTTCTGTTTCTAATTTTGAAGTCTTCCAATCTAGTCGATTACGTTTGAGATTTAAGGATGAGAACGGTAAAAATCGTTTAGCCCATACTCTCAATGGTTCTGCATTGGCATTGCCTCGTATATTGGCGACTATCCTCGAAAATAATCAAACTCCTACAGGTATTAAAGTACCAAAGGTATTGCAACCTTTTACAGGATTTGACTTTATTAGCGAATAACGCAAGCGGATACCAATTATCAATATATCTAAAAAGCCTTCTCCCTTATTCATTACAGGAGAAGGCTTTTTTGCTAACTAATCTAACTGTAATGGGGCAAAAAATAGAAGACGAAAAATATATGCAAAGAGCCATTGATTTGGCAACGTTAGGTATGGGAAATCATGCACCCAACCCTAGAGTGGGGGCTGTCATTGTTCATGAAGGACAAATCATAGGAGAGGGCTATCATGAGCGATATGGAGAGGGGCATGCAGAGGTCAATGCAGTGGCTTCAGTAGTAGAGGAACAGCGGCCTTTATTGAGTAAGGCTACCATCTATGTCACTTTAGAACCCTGTTTTCATTATGGCAAAACACCTCCCTGTGTCAATCTTATATTGAAGCATGGGATCCCCAGAGTGGTGATTGCTTGCGAAGATACTTCCAAGAAAGTAGGAGGTCAGAGTATCCAAAAGCTTCAAGACGCTGGCGTGGAAGTAATAGTAGGAGTGTTAGAAGCAGAAGCGAAACACTTAGCAAGGCGTTTTTTGACTACCATCCATCAGAAGCGTCCTTATATAATTTTGAAATTTGCTCAGTCAGCAGATGGATATATAGGAGTAGCTGGTGAAGAAGTTGCTATCTCTAATTCTATTTGTAAACGATTAGTCCATCAGTGGAGAGTAGAGGAAGCGGCTATTATGGTGGGTACCAATACGGCACTTGTGGATAATCCTCAACTGAATGCTCGACATTACCCAGGGGCTAATCCTATTCGAGTCGTACTGGATCGGACTGGTAAATTAGAACAAGGAATACATCTATTGGATGGGAAGCAACAAACATTGATTTTTACTGAAAAAGAAGTCATCCAGACCATACCTCAAACAACTTGGATTACTATTGATTTTGATCAAAATATCTTGACAACAATCTTAGCAGACTTACATCAAAGAGGTATTCAATCTCTATTGGTGGAAGGGGGAGCAGTGTTATTGAATGCTTTTCTGAAAGAAGGACTGTGGGATGAAGGAAGAGTACTGACGAGTCCTATAAAATTGAGACAGGGAATAGCGGCACCTGTCCTGCCATTGTCAAAGAAAGAAAAGACCATCGAATTAGGAACACACCAGTGTACTTTTTATTATCAAAATGAATATTGTCTAACCAAATAAAAATCCTCCCAGTAAATGAACTAGGAGGATTCAGTGAGTAGTGTGTAATGCTTGAGTGGTAGTGTTGTGTAATAGAGATTACTTGGTGGGTTTATTCTTTGATGATTTTGTAACTGCCCGTTTGCTCGTCTGCAATAATATTGATGAGATAAACCCCTGCAGCGGCATCTAAGAACAGTTCTAATTCTTGTTGATTTTGTATCAATTGTTTTTGAATGGTTTTTCCACTAATATCCATGATTTCGACTTCAATAGATTGGTAGTTTTGCCCCAAATCAATTGCGAATCGTCCAGAAGTCGGATTAGGGAAAATCTGTACTTGACCAACTGGCAGTTGATTGGTATTCAAATTGATAGCTTGAACGACAACTGTATAATCTTCTACTTCACCATCTCCACTAGTCATACAGGCAGTAGGTGTTCCATTATAGAGGCAAGCTACTCGCATTCTTGTTTTTCCAACCACAGCATTAGCTGGTACCGCTACTTGTAGTGGAGAGTTGACGGTAGGCCCATTTGGACTATTGGTTGTTCCTGCCAAGTCATATTCCTCATTTGGATCATCAAAGTCATAGTCTTGATTCCAATCAATCCATACTTTTGCATTGACGGTATAATTCCCGTCTGTATTTAGATTGACACTAAGATTATACGAGTTAGAGACAGAGACTACAGCAGAATCACTTGTGGTGTAATCAGTGTAAGGAGCTAGTTTTGCACTAGCATTACCTAGATTATTGAAACTAACTTCTGTAATAGAAGTATTGTATTGGGTACTCCCCGCAGCTGTACAATATTCATTCTCACGTGTTTTGTACATAAACTTGTAAGTTTCTGTAGTATCTCCATTGCTACCTACAGCAAATACTTTGAAGTAAACTTTAGTCCCTTCTATAAATCCAGGAATAGCACGAATACTTTCCCATGTACTATCAACGGTATTGGTCATGACAATAGTACTATCGTAAGTAGGATTGACAGTAGACCACTGGACAAAAACACTAGATAGGGTATTGTCGTAAGAAATAACAGATGTTACCATTTGTGGAATGTACGCTTTGGGCAATTCGTCTGTAGGAGGATCCGTGATCGTTGTGGTCAAGATAGAAGGATAATTGTTTCTATTAACTAGGCTATATTCCCAGAGTCCTCTACCCCAAGTAGCGGCACGTAGCGTGTTGGATCCATATTGTACCTTCAGATCTCTAACCGTTACGTTTGGTAAGTTTTGATTATAAAGAGTCCAGGTTGGATCTAGGTTTTTGATAGATCGGTAGTATACCCCAATTTCACCACCTACATAGATATTAGCAGCATCGGTGTGGTCAATGACAATAGAACGAATAGGCATATTGCCAAGATTGCCAGTCGCATTTGCCCATGAGGCTCCTTGGTTTCGAGAAATATATACTTTTTGATTATCATTTTGATAGCGATTATAAGTTACTACCATAAAATTATCATCATTAGGATCAAAGGCAATATCAGTGATAGAATAATTTGGAAGTCCTGTACTGATATCAGTATAAGTGATGCCTCCATCCGTCGAAAGTTCTAGGTTTTCATTTCTAGCAACTGCAATAATATTCGAGTTGTTATTAGCAATAGCGGCTAACTTGACATCTCCACTAAAGCTAGGAGAAGTTAGTTCGGTCCATCCTGTACCAAATTCCTCGGATACATAAACCGTATCCATAAAGTGATAGACACGCATCTGATCGTTAGGGTCGATCAATAGAGGAGCTTCCCAGTATCCACGGCCTCCTTCTGGTGAACTAACTCCTTGTCGGCTAATTCCCCCATCTTTGGTACGTTGTCGGGTGCCGTATTGCCAGCTACCAATCATCCAGGCAGGATTCAATGGCTGAATAACTGCTTCCATTCCATCACCACCATTCCATTCTTTCCATCCCGTATCGTCTAGTATACTTGTACCATTATCTTGCGAACCAGCCATTTGCACTTTCCAGTTAGATTGGCTTAACCCAACGGCATAAAATTCTCTAATACCAGTGCCATCATTGAGCCGTTCCCATGACACGCCATTGTCAGGACTACGTACTAAATAGCCGTCTGTACCTGCATAAAACACACCATTGATACACTCTGCTGTTCTCAAATCAGCATGGACATAACTAGAGTCAGGGGCAGAGTTGGCCCATCGAGTAGTCTGAGTGAAGCTATATCCACCATCAGCACTCGCTTCTATGTCTACATAGCCATAAACTATATGTAAGGAGTCTAAATCAGAGACAGCAAAACCTCTACAGCTTTCATTAGGGTTGGTAATAAAGGTAAATGTTTGTGCGGCATCATCTGAACGCCAAATCCCATTGGTAGAACCAAAGTAAACACAATCTGGACAAGCTGGTGTAGTAGCAATAAAACCATCCGCATCATTGTTGCCAGTAAGCATAGCTGAGGTAGTAAAAGTTTGTCCTGTATCAGAAGAGTGGAGTATCAAGGACTGATTATTCCCCCAATAATAAGTATCGTACATATAGACAATACTAGGATCAGTAGGATGGAAATCAATATCAGAAATGTCATAACTAGTACCAATTCGAGTCCAAGTCTGTAGGTTATCAGTAGAGCGATACAGCCCTCTATTAGTTCCTACTAAAATTAGGTTAGGAATAGTAGGGTGGTAAACAATTTTTAGAATTTGACCATTGTCTCCTAATCCTCCCCAACCTAATGCTGTAGGGCTGAATGCTGTTGGCGTCCAGCTCAAACCGCCATCAGTAGAACCATAAATACCATGTGAGGTACCATTACCACCATTTCTAACATTGATGAAAATATTGTCAGAATTATTGGGGTCGGCATCCATAGTATTGACACCAGAGGCAAATAAAAAGTCAGTAGTGTTTTGCCAAGTAGTTCCTCCATCAATAGTTCTCCAAAATCCACCACTACGAGACCCCATGTAAATTTTTTGAGGATTGGTGGGGTCAACATAGAAACATTCTACCCGACCAATACCAGGGGAGTAGTGTCTCGTTACATTATTGGCATCGTAAGGTCCTAAATCTTTCCATCCATTGGGGAATGAGGTACGAGCTTGACCATTTTGCTTCAAGAATGCTTGGTAAGCATGGAGTGCAAATTGTGGATCGGCTTTAGTTCTATCGCCAGAGGGATAGTAATGTCCTTCGGACCAGTTTTTCCATCGAGCATAACCTTTCCAACCCGAGCCTTTACCTTTGGCATGACTCTCAAAGTAACGTTCTGCTTCTGTACAAACATCATTATAGTTGATTTGCATATCATACATCATGTGTTTGTATGTCTTCTGGGCGGTAGTGGGTGTCATACTACACAGGAAAAATCCGATCAGCAGCACTGGTAGAGCATAGATTTGTCGCATAATAGTCTAATAATAAAGTTATTAATAATTATCAAAAATAGCCAACATTCGATTGAATTCAGCAGAAAGTGGTGCGGTAATCGTTATATTTTCGTTTGTGTCTGTACGTTTCAAATGAATGGATTGAGCATGTAAAAGCATGCTAGTTAATTGCCATTTTTCTTTGAATAGTTTATTCTGTTTATTACAGCCGTGAGGACGGTCTCCTATGATGGGATGTCTAAGTTGGTAGCAATGTTTACGAATTTGGTGCATACGTCCTGTCTTGGGATAGGCTTTGATGAGAGAATACCTAGAGGTATCAAACATGCGAAAAGGGACGGGGATTTCTATATGTCTCAAACATTCAAACCGTGTATAGGCTTCTTGAGTTTTTCCTCTATCATTGGTGAGTGGTCGATCTGCTATGACTTC
>CAYOJF010000053.1:0-34044 GCA_964404215.1 uncultured Aureispira sp.
AGGTGTAATTGAATTCTAAATCAAACATTTGCTGCTTGAAGTTAATTCTTAAACATGCTCTAATAATCATGTCTATTATACTAGGGCAATGTCTAAAATATTGAGTAGTGATGGGTAAACAGTGGTATATATGGTTAGTTTTATGGAGCAATACTTTTATTGTTTATGGACAAAAAGTAACAGAAAATGAACGTCGCTTATTGATCGGAAATATAGGCGTAGAAGTCTTACGTGGTGATTATTACCATGAAGAGAGGCAAGCTGTTATTCGTATTGGTAGAACCAACAATGTAGAACGAGTATCCTATAATAAATTATATACTAGGACAAAAATATCTGATACCAATACAGAGGTATACTTCACAGCACAGACAAAAACTAGTGGCCAGTTTTATCAACAGATTATTGACGAAGAAAAAATGGAGGTCATTGATTATATTGACTCTGTGACTTATGAAAACTTATTGACATTTGCGTTAGACAATAGAAATGGTACTGGTTACAGTATAGAAGGGAATGTTAAATATTATAAGATAGGAAAACTAAAAGGGCGTTATCCTTATATAGATCTTTATTGGGAGTGGGATGGCATTTATTATGAAGAAACCGAAATGCAACTGGGGGGTATAGATGATTCCCCGATTTGGGGGCATATCAAATATCGTGTCCGAAAAGGTAAAAAACATTATCATGGACGTATGATTCGTTATATCTTGGTTGATAATACTATTTTGCAATTGACAACATCAGGCAGAGCAAAAAAACGAAAAACAAGACCTGAAAAAGTATTTGAAATGGTCAAACAAGAGTTTGATTTATTCAATAGAAGAATATATATAAAGTAAGCAGAATGATAGAAGCGACTATTCTAGATGAATAGTCGCTTCTATGTATAAGAGCATGTTTAGAAATTAACTTCAAGCTGCAAATGCTTGATTTAGAATTTTATTGCACCTTTTTTGAGTCATGATAGTTAAGACTATCAAGCCCCAAAAGAGGCTTATTTAATCCAAAATCAATTCATTTTCGCCCAAATAGTTGATTTTAAAGAACTTAATTCTTAAGTAGTCATACAAATGTTCCCGCATAGTTAAAAGGCTAATTTTCATAATTTATTCGTTGAAAATCCTCACCTTAGTTCACTAAGGTTCTGGTTTTCGCCTTTAACTTATAAAAATTAACACTTCTAAACATTATACGGTTACGTTTGCATACCTACTTAAACATGCTCTAAAATATTTATCCTTTATAGTTCATCAAATCGTCTAATGCTTTTCCTTGAATAGCGACAACAGAAGGCCGTGGTTTCTCATTACCTCCATTAGGCCAATTACTGGTTAATTTGTCCAAGCTTTTGGATTTTTCTCCAGGATGTTGTACACTTAAAAATAATGTTTTGCCATCAGGAGCAAAGAAAGGTCCTGTTAGTTCTGCATCTACTGGAGCAGAAGCAATTTGTAACACTTTTCCTTGCTGAGGTCCAGTAGAAGGAACCAAGAAAAGACCATTGTTGCCAAAGGATTCATAAGGAGCCTTACCAACAGAGCCACCAGATATATCAGAAGTGATCCATAGGTTTCCTTGAGGGTCAAACGCCATATTATCAGGGCAGGCTAGTCCTGTTTCTTCGCCACCAGTCAAGAAGGTTGATGCCTTAAATGTTAGACTAGATTTATCATTGTTGGTTTCTTCGATTTTTAGGATACTCCCTAAGTAATCTCCCTTAGGTTTATTATTAGTAAGCGAAATCAATACATGACCTGTCAGGGGATCGATTTCAATATCTTCTGGACGGTTGAGTGGTGTACCTCCTACTAATGCAGCGGCTTCTCTCAAGCGAATGAGTACTTCTGTTTGGTCTTTGAAGTTTTGTTGTAATATAGGTTGTTCATCGTATTTTAGAGATACCCATTCTCCTTTTTCGGTATTGGCGACATACAATGTGCCATTTTTGAGATCTTTAGGCGTCTCACTGATATATTTATATAGACATTGGTCGTTGCAGTCATCTCCAGTATAGACCACTAATCGTCCATCACTTAATTCATGCATAGTCGCACATTCATGAGCACAACGCCCTAGAGCAACTAACTTTTTGGCTTGCCCTGTTAGAGGATTGACTTCAACTACCCAGCCGTAATGTTCAGATGGATTATCTTCATGATGCTGCCATCCATACCAGTTGTTTTCATTGTTTCGTACTGGCTTAAGAGGATCGGTATGATCTGTTTCACCATAAAACATATCATAATTTTCTTCGCAGGTAAGAATAGTTCCCCAAGGTGTAATTCCTCCAGAACAATTCGCAAAAGTACCCATAGCACTAGTTTGATTCATAATGGGGGCATCCCATTCAAATGGGATAGGGGTTTTACCAGTCAAGCGTCTATTGTGAGAGTCGTTTTTGACTACCTCCCAGCTTTTATCTTCTTTTTGGCGAATACGGACAAGAGAACCTCCAACACAGTACATTTCTTTTTCGTATTGCTCGGCTGTTTTTTTGCTAAAGTCATCTCCCTCAAAACCACTAATGAATAATGGTTGGAAATATTCATGATTAACCCATAAGATACCATCAGTAGGGTTTTCTTTATCGAAAGGAACAAAAGCCAAAAAGTCATTATTAAAACCAAAGCTATCTTTTTCTGTGATAGGGTCCTCCCATTGCAGTAGTACTTTATAATCAAGTCCTTTTGCTAGTTGCAGCTCATCTTTGAGTGAATGAGCAATAGATTCAAATGGAAAGTTGGTGATAGGTGTTGGATTTGGGTTATCAGGCGTCGGATTAGTACAGGACTCTAGACTGGTTAGGACTCCTCCCGCAGAGATAGCTAATCCAGCTCTTCCTAAAAACTGTAAAAAAGAACGTCTACTTTGTTTTTTCATGGTTGATTTCATTTTGATTCCTTACAAAAATAGGTAATAATTATGCAATTTATATTTTTGAAATGTAAAAAAGCTCTAAGGTAGAAATAGACTATTTCGAGGTGAAAAATAAAAGCATCTAGTGTCTATTACACTAGATGCTCTTAGAGGTAATTATAACAATGATGGAGATGAGTAATCTATCCCTGTGCTTCTAACCAACGTTTACGTAGTTCAAGCTGTTCGGGAGTAGCATCTTCACGCATTTTGAAAACGTGTTTTTTCTTAACTGGAATTTTAGTTACCGTAGAATTAAGTGTTACTTCAGCTCCTTCTCTTAGGACAACTACTTCTAATTCGTCACCAGCTTTGACACTATTCATATAGGTAATGAGTACTGCTGATACAGAGCGAGCGGTTAATTTTTTCTTATTCCATTTTAGAATAATATCGTCTTGTTTTAGGCCGATACTTTCTTTACCAAAAACATCCATATTCTGAGCTTTAGAAACATAGAAACGATCTAGAGAATCCGTTTTTAAAACACCGTTCTCCATTCCCCCCAAAGGTGAAATTTCTAGTATGTCTGCTTCTTCTAAATATTCGATGCCGAAAGGTTCTACAAACTTGTCATAAGGCAACTGTTCTGTTCCTTCTATATAGCGTTCAAAGAATTTTGATAATTGACGATTACCTGTTATTTCAATAATTTTATCATATAGTTCTTCATCCTTGAATGGAGTATCTTGACCATAATAGCCAGATAAATCTCTCAGTAGCATTTGTATATCATATTGACCATTAGAATGCTTCAATAACTCTAGATCTAGACACATAGCAACTACCGCTCCCTTGTAATAGATATTATTGTACTGTTTTGAATAAGGTTCTATTAAACATTTTTTACTCATTTCTGATAAAGAAATAGCCTGTTTGTAACGAGTAGAATTACGTACTTTGTCTCTAATTTTGATTAAAAAATCTTCATCAGATACTAAATCATATTTTGCTTGCATGTGTTGAGCCATATATTCGATAACTCCTTCATAAAGCCATAGGTGCTTGGACATTTTAGGATTGATAAAGTCAAAATTATGGATTTCTTCAGAGTGTATATACAGTGGAGTTACCATATGGAAGAATTCATGCGAAGCAATATCTACGACTAATTTACTAATCTTTTCTGCTTTTTCTTCTGTCAAACAAAATAGGGAAGAACGAGCATGTTCTAATGCTCCAACATTACCAGACTTGTATCCGTCAGGAGATAGATAAATAATGAAAGCATAGCGATCAACAGGTAGAATATTTCCTAGGTATTTACTTTGAGCCGTCAACATTGGGCTAATTTCTTTAGCAATATCTTCGGCAGATACAATACCATTTGGCGAATAGACAGAAATCTGAATGTCACCATAACCTAATTTGAAATTGACCGTATCAGGTTTGCAATACATAATAGGTGCATCAACTAGATCATGGTAGTTTTGTACTCGGAAGATATCCGAATCAAAATCACCGCCCGTACGTTTCAGAGAAGTAGTGGCGTAGAAGTTGGCAGGTCGGTCAAAAGTTACTTCAAAAGGAAGTTTTTCACTTCCTTCAAAAAAACCAAAACATGCATTGGCACACAAAACGAAATTCTTACCGGCTTCAAAATTGCTACCAGAAGCTTCAAAAACAGCATCTGACTTTCTTACATCAGCATCCCAAGTATCATCTACTTGATAAGTAATACGGGTTATTTTTTTTCCTTTAATATCCCATGTATTTTCGTCTTTTCTTTCGACAGTTACAGAGTTGCCTTTTTTGTCATAGGCCTTGAGGCTTTTAACAAATCTTCCATAATTAGAAATTTCATATGTCCCTGGGATAATCTTAGGGAAGTAGAACGTTGGATTATCTTTGGTAATGCTAGTAGGGACAAGGAGTTCTACTGTCAAAGCATCATTGACAACATTGTTGATGTCAACTTTGTATTGATAGGCTTCGTTGTTTTGGGCAAGTGTTGCCGAATATAGTCCCAGTAAAAATATCAAAGAATAATAGTATTTCATAAGATTGATTTTTGTACATGAAGTGGTTCAAGCAAAATTCTAAACAATAGAATTAAATTTTAAGTATATAGATAGTCTGTTTTGATAAAAAATACTCAATCGTATCATTTTAATTAGAGGAAGACTGCAAATATAGTAAAAAAGTAGCATCACTTCTAAATCTCAAAAATCGAGCTATCATAAAATACGAAGACCAATGCAAAAGATAGACCAAAATCTAGATCTAGTGGAGATAGATACTAGAGGAAAAATATATGGAGTAAGTTAGCAATGGTCTTTTTTAATAGGAGAGAATGCTAGAGCCTAGCTTTAGTATTCTCTATCTGATACCACTTGTAATACAGTTCTGAGGCATTATATCCTAGTTCAGATTGATAAAAAGCATCTAATTCTTGTGCTAGTTTGTCTAATCTACGATTTCGCTTAGTGGTATTAATTTCTTTGAGAGCTTGCAAATGTCTATACAGTAGACGTGCATAATGGATATAAACTTCTTCTATTGGACGTTGATAACGGTTTTTTTGTTTAAGGTTGTAGAGCTCTCGCTCTGCTAGTTCGAGGTCTCCTTGGTGATAGTTGATAATAGTTAACAGTATTTTGGCATAGAGAAAGTCATTTTCTGGTCGCTCATAGATAGCAGAGTCAGAGAGTAGTTGTAATGGTGTGTTGTAATCTTCCTGAAAAATGTAGCACCAGCAAGACAGTAAATGTATTCTATATTGTGTAGCAGGATTGTTAACCCAGTTAGATTGGTTTTTTTGTTTCCATACAATAGCTTCTTCGTATTTGTCTAAGCAAATGAGATTAACGAAATAATTATAGAAGAAGGCAATTTGTTTATTAACAGGAATGGTATGAGAGTCAGCTAAAACAGTCAAATAGATATGGTTAGCTTTTTCATATTTTCTTAGTAAAAAATATTCAAGTCCAAGGTTTGCTTTTAGCAATACCACACTTTCAACAAGTATTTCGTACTTCGTATAATTATAGATAACGTCCGCATGTGCTAGGGCTTTTTCTCCAGCTTCAATTTTTTCTAAACCATCTAGATGATAATTGGCTACAAGCTGGTCTAGATAGGTTATAAGATCTTGATTTTCTAATGGCTGATGAATTTTGTATTGTAATGGTTGTCCACTCGGAGTGTACTGGACATTCAGAGCACGCATAACTCGCTCTGTAAAAGCGTATTTGACTTCTATTTTTTTGAATTGCTCTTGCATTTCAGCTAGTGTATCAGCCAGACCTAAAGCAAGTGTTTGACGTAGTTCATTATAGATCTCAAATTCAAATTCTTCTTTATTCGATTTATACTCAAACCATAAGTTCGTTAAGTGGATTTTCTCACGATAAAAACGCTCTTCAGTTGCCTTTTTATAACATTTTCGCCAAAGTTGTTCAAATAGTTTATCGTTTCGTTTAGCAAGGTGAATCTCTAGTAGATCTATTTGGAATGATAGAGATTTTAAGTCCAAGGTTAGCCGCCTTTTTTCTTTTACTAAGAATAATTCTATAGCATTATTGAGTAATCTTAGTTCATTACGAAGTAAAGTATCTTTTGTGTTGTTATAGTTTTCTCTAAATACTTTTTTGTAGAGCTCTTCTTTTTCAATGGCAGGACTCTTTTTTAGTGTTTTGTAGAGTGTTATTAGTGTTTTTCTTTTATGATTTTTTATCACATTTTTTTCAAGGAAACTTTGTTCTTGTTTCGATAGAGAATGTATAAGTGTACTGGTTTTCAACTTACTGGGTAGTTTGGTTTGAGATTGCAAAATGTTTGTAATATTATCACAAGACACTTTTTTTTAGCATGGCATTGATACTTAGGGTATTCTATATTTGTGAGGGTATAAACAAATTTACATAAATCAAATCAAAATTATGCAAACTCAACTTATTGGAATACTAACAATGCTTGTTTTTATATTATTCTCGTCAGGGTGTCAACCTAAAGATATAATAGAAGAATGCAATGCGATCACGATCACGATCAATACTTCTAATTTTTTTAAAACTAACCAAAGGTTAATAGATCACTGTCATGAGGGAGACGGAGTCGATTATATCATTGAGGCAGAATCTGTATATGGATACTATGAAGTAGAAGGTGAATTGGTAATAGAGGATGGTGTGACAATCGTTTTCAAAGAAGATGCTGGACTTTCGGTTCGAGGAACAGGGGTAATCAAAACGTTAGGGACTTCTGCTAAAGGTGTTGTACTAAAGGGCGAATCTAATAACGACATTGGTACATGGAAAGGTGTTTATGTAGAAAGCAATAAAAGCAATTCCTTTTCTTATACGACCATCAAAGGAGGTGGAGGTGATTCATTTAACTCTAATAACAACAAAGGAAATTTGATCATTTATGCTGGAGCAAAGATAGCGGTTAATAATTGCCAGTTTATGAATAGTCCTACCTATGGAGTGAATATAGATTACTATACTAACGTAGATATAATTTCATTTATGAGCAACCATTTTTTAGATAATGGGACTCCGTTATTAGTTAGAGGTAATAATGCCAATATAGTAGATGCCACTAATAGATTTAGTAACAATACTAATAACTATGTACAAGTAATTGTTGGAACGGAAATTCGAACTGTTCAAACTTGGCAAGCATTGGAAATTCCTTATCGTTTGTATGCGGATGGGGGATTTACTTTGCAAGAAGTAGGAAATAATGGAAGTTTAACGATTGCAAAAGGAGCAACTGTTGAATTTGAATCTCAAACTGGCTTTAAGGTAAACACAACAGGGGCATTCATTGCGAAAGGAACAAGTGGAGAACCAATTACCTTTAGGGGCAGTAATGCTACTGCTGGTTATTGGAATGGGATCCAATTCTGGTTTACTCAGAACCCTCTTAATGAAATATCTTATGCCAATATTGAGCATGCAGGTAGTGGTGATGGGGCCATTTATATGTGGGCAGACCCTAAATTGACGATAAAAGATGTATCATTTAAGTCAATTTCCAGTTGTGCTTTTTATGATGCTCCCAAAGGAACAGCAGGAACTAATAATCCAAAATTGACACAATCTAATAACACCTATACTAATGTTGGAAGTCAGTATTGTAAAGGCAGCTAGTATACCGTATATATTATAGTTTTGTAGAAGATAGCAGGTGTATTATACACCTGCTATTTTTGTAAGATTATAGTCGTAAGCGTATTGTTTTTGTAGTGTTTTTTATCACAAACCCCATATTTTCAACATTGCAGGACATATATATAAGATATATCTTAGTTTTCAATTAAAGGAGGGGACAGATATTTAGACAACAGTCGAATAACTCTACTTTTATACTACTTTTATTTAAAACCTAAAAAAATAAAATGGCAAAGAAAGATGGATTTGATTTTGAAGCACTAAAAGCTCTTAATCTAGCAAAGTACATTAAACAGCATTGTAAACCAATGCAAGTAAAAAAAGCTCAAGCTGGAATTATCTTGGCAGACTACAAACTAAAAGGCGTAAAGCAACCGTGTGTATTTCTTCCGTTAAAAAAAATGAAAGAAGCAGAGATGATTTTTAAAGAAATCAAAGCAAATAAGGAGCATGTTTTGAAAAAGGTCGCTTTGGTCAATGTCACAGTGACTAAAGAAGATATTGCATTCTCTGTGAAAAGAGGAGGGCTGACTACAGATACTATTCAGGCAAAAGGTACTGCTTTTTTTAAGTCTAATTTTAAGCTAGCGATTAAAGCAGCTGCTGCACAGGAAGCTACTCAAGAAACTACTGAAGACAAAAATGAGGCACAATCTGAGCAAACTAAAAAATTGACGCCAGAAAAACGTGCTAAAGTAAAAGCTAGTATGGATGCAATGAAAGTAGAATTAGCTAAAATATCCAAAGCACTCAAATTGGATTAGAATTCTTCATTACCTAAATCAAATAAATATAAATAAGATGGCTGATAAAAAAGCAAAAATAGAGAATCTAAGAGCAAAGCTAATGAACTATAGAAGTACCCTTCAGAATTATGGAGAGCTCTTCAATGAAGATGGCTACATTGATACAGAAGAACAAAAACAGCTGGATGAAATGCAAGCTGTGATAGATAAAGCAGAAAGAAAACTAGAGGAAATGGAGCAAGGTGAATTAAAGAAAAGGAATAGGGAAGATGGTGGTAATATCAAATCTATGATTGATGAGTCTATTACTGCACTGGAGAAAAAACTTCAAATTGTTCAAGGTAAATTATCAGATATTACTATATAATTCAAAATCATAAGACTAATGGGAAAACTTTCAGAAGAAGAATTAGCAAATATAAATGCTATGATACAAGACATGAAAAAGGAGTACAGAAGAATAGAAAAAATATGTCTTAAAAATGATAATATAGTCGATAAAAAAGAGTTTGAAGGAAGACTAAAGGCTATACATACTGGTCTTGCAAATGTATATGCAAGATTTAATTTAGGGGCGAAAATGCAGAAAAAAGATTCTTATGATACTCCAAGAGGTGTATACGAGAATCTAGTTTTTGAATATGATAAAAATGCTAAAAAAGTATACAGAAATCTTGAAAAAATTAATAATGAATACAGCAAAAAGGAAGGGGTAGAATCTCAAAAGTATTTTGAATACTACAATAAAGGATTATATATTTATAGGTTGCGCATAAATGAATTAGAAGCTGCAATAAATATGGATCCTCATAAGAGTATGGAGAACGTACTTTTAGTACACAAGAATCAATTCTTACCCAATGCAGAAAAATGGGCACCAAAAGTCAGTCAAACTAAGACAGGTAATATGTTCAATTTGACTTTTAAAGGACAGTCTTTTACTTTGCCTGACTCGGCTGTCGTCAAAAGAATTAATTCAAATATTAAAAGTCTCAGAAGAAATGTGGAGAACGTACAAGATGCTATGAGGCGATTTGATAAGGAAGTGAGAAATGGAGGTAAAGATAGCAAATGGATAGCTAAGATGACTACCTCAGTTTCAGAGAGTCTTGCTAATACTTCTTTTCCATCAACAACTATTTTTAATAGATCGCTGGATATATTGAAAAATGCACAAAAGTATTGTGACGATTTCAAATTGGCAAAATCAGTAGAAACATTAGAAATGTTTGAAGAAGCTTATAATCAGGGTGTTTCTGTTTGGAATAAATACCAAGAAGATACTATAGGAGGAGCAGAAAAAGCAATCTTATGGCTAGAAGGTATTAAATTTACTTCTTTTGGTATTGTTTCCATATATACAGGAGGTGCTTTGGCGGGTGCAATGGGAGGTGGTACAGGGGCTACAGTTGTAGCTTCAGGTGTTGTCGCAGGGGGAGAAAGTCTAGTCGATAGTAGTGCTACAGTAGCAGGTAAAGCTATAGCCGGAGATAATGTTAAATGGAGTTCTGAAGCGGGAAAAGCTCTGAAAAAAGCTTTAGTAAAAGGAGCTTTAGCTGCTTTTACTACTGCATTTTGTAAATATTTATTAAAAGGTTGTATAGACAAAGTTTCTGAAAAAATTGCTAGTAAATTAAATCTAGTAGATGCTATTGATAGTAAAATAGTCAGTGAAATGTATGTGAAATCTGCTAAAGATTTACCAATAATAAGAAAGGAAGTAGCAGATAGAATCCCGTCTATGTTAGAGCGTGCAATAAATAACCCACAAACTACTAGTCAAGTATTAAGAAAACTAACAAAGGCTCTTCTGGAAACGGGACCTAAATTGCTATTAAAGCCAATAAAGAATGGAATTGAAAAAAACTTGATTGGTGAGAATAGTAAAGATGAAAAGGTTATTGATGTTATGATTGGAGAATGGAAAAAATATGAAGGAGATAATTTCAAAACAACTTATCAGAAAGAACTATTTAAAGTAGCTATGAAGTCAGTGATAGAAGGTCTAGTGACTTCTAAATAGTTAAGTCTAAAAAAATAACCATTTTAAACCCTCAAGAGGACTGTCCGAAAGGATAGTCCTCTTTTTTTTGTCCCAATATTCAGTCAAACTGTCCTGATATTCATTATGGTTGTTTGGTAGTAAAGAATAAAACATATTTGTATAGTCAACCGAAGGGTATGATAATCACAATTATTATTTAAAACCTAAAAACAACTAAAGATGGCAAATCAAGATGGATTTGATTTTGAGGCACTGAAAGCACTCAATCTAGCAAAGTACATTAAACAACACTGCAAACCCATGCAAGTAAAAAAAGCTCAGGCAGGTATTGTTTTATCTGACTACAAGCTAAAGGGCGTGAAACAGGCTTGTGTGTTTCTTCCTTTCAAGAAGATGAAAGAAGCTGAGATGCTTTTCAAACAAATAAAAGCGAATAAAGAGCATGTTCTTAAAAAAGTAGCTTTAGTATATGTCAAGGTAGGAAAGCAAGATATTGCCTTTTCTGTCAAAAAAGGAGGTATGACAACTGGTGATATTAAACAGAAAGGAGATACCTTTTTTCAATCCAATTTTAAACTCGATATCAAAACAGCTGAAGAAGTTGTGGAGAACGTCACTCCTGTAGTAGAGGAGGTAGCTACTAAAGATAGTTCAGGGGAACAGCCTAAAAAAATGACAGCAGAAAAGCGTGCAAAAGTCAAAGCAAATATGAATGCTATGGATGCTGAATTAGCTAAAATATCCAAAGCACTCAAACTAGACTAATCAAAACCAATTCCCAAACTAAATATAATATAAAGATGTCCAAACAGGCAAAAATTAATAATCTAAAAGCAAAGCTAAAGGAGTATAACCTCAAACTGGATCAGTATGAACATATGTTCATGGCAGATGGAGTGATTGATGAAGTAGAAAAAGCTCAACTTAATAAAATGAAGGGAGTGATTCGAAAAGCTGAAGCTAAGCTAGATGAAATGCTCAATGCTCCTACTAAAAAACGTGCCGCTGAGGCTAATAAATCATCTAAAGAAAAACAAAAAGAAGAAGTACAAGGAAAAGAAGAACAAAATACTAGCACAGAGGAAAGTTCCTCAAGCGAGACAACTAATAATGAATCTAGTGAGGATAATGCTAGTGCAGAAGAGCAGGAAGAACAAGAACAGGAGTCTATTAGTACAAAAGAAGACAATACTGTAAATTCTGAGGATATAGAAGAGGTGCAGGGCGATGAAGAAGATACTGTGAATGACGAGGAAAAGCAAGAAGGAGGTGAATTACCAAAAGAATTCCAACAAGCAGTGGATGCTCTCAAAGCAGAGAGAGCAAAGATAGACACCAAACTGAAAAAAGTGGTAGGAATTGAGGATACAAAGAAAATTGATTTTAGGGACTCTTTTGATAAAATAGAAAAATTGATGGGTAGTGCCAGAAGAGCCTATGGTAGTGTAAAGGAAGATGATGTATTTGATAGATGTGAAAAGATAATGGTAAAAGAGGAACAAGCTAATAATCAAATTAAACAAAAGATTAAAGAG
This sequence comes from uncultured Aureispira sp., assembly GCA_964404215.1. Classification (GTDB taxonomy): domain Bacteria; phylum Bacteroidota; class Bacteroidia; order Chitinophagales; family Saprospiraceae; genus Aureispira. The sequence continues at coordinate 12,326 of CAYOJF010000053.1, forward strand.
GTTATTGCCAAAATAGAGTCAGAGGAGAAAGAAGAAACACAATTAGATGCAAAAATGAAACAGCTCTTGGGACCTAGTGGAGATATAGAGGTTTTTCGGAAAAAACTGGAAAAAAGAGTAAAAGAAATCAAACAGAAATTTGGCAATTTTATAAAAAAGGCTAGCTAAATTCACTTCAATAATAGATAAAACTAAATTATTATGTCAGACAACATAGAAAAACAATATCAAGAAGAAAATGATGCAAAAAAGATAATCGAGACATTCAGAGAATCGTGTAAAGAACTTGAGAAGGAAATAAATACTTTGGAGAATTATATCCAAGAATTGGAAAGTAATAGAACATCTACAAAATTTTTGAAAGAAGGGGAGAACTTATTATTTGAATTAGATGAAATAATTCAACAGGCAAATTATTTTTCTGATGCCACACAATTGTCCAGTATTGGGGTTGAAAATGCTGAGGGAAAAGCAAAAGAATTTAATATTCTTAGTAGAAGAGTCAAAAAAGAGAGGAAGGGATTAGAGAGTAGGTTAATAGAATGGCAACAGAAATATTTGAATCAAAAAACAGATGTATCACTAGAGATAGAACAAAACATTCAAAAGTTAGAATCATTGAGATCTACATTAGTAGAGAAAAGAGAAAATTTGAGAGATGTATTGTTGAATAGCACAGTGGATAAAGAGAGAATTGAAGAAATTTTGAATGAAAGTGATATTAAAACTAGACGAGCTACTATTTACATCAAAGTTAATCGACCCAATCGGGAGCTAATTGTAATTCCTTTTTCTCTAATCCTGCAAAAAGATGAAAATAAGATTATGGTCAAGAAAGGTCATATAGGTAACTATAGTAAAGGGTTTGTTAAAGATGTGAAAATAAGTTTAGGTAGAAATGTTTTTACGAAAGGCAAAAATGATCTTGACTTAAACTGGGCGATAGCAATAGTAAGTGATAAACAATCCGAAACTTATGTAGAGGAAGACTTAGAAAAGAAGCAGAATGGTTCAGAAACAGAAGGGGCTTTTGGATTTAAGGGTAGTTTTAGAAACAAAACTGAAGTAGGGTCAGGTAATATTGTGCCAGGTGGAAAAAACGAAACAGAGATTAATATTGAAAAACAGGTGCAGATAAGAGCCAAAGGGACTAATAACACAGAAACAGGAGATAATAAAATATCTACTATTAATGTAGTGAAAGAGTATGCTGGTAGAACAATAGAAGGTCAAATAAACTATAATGTGACAATGAGGGAGGATGGTAGTCTCGCTATCAAAGAAAAAGGTAAATCAAATGGAGGGAATTATGAATGTTCAGTAGCAATAGATAGTTCCGAATTTATTAATGCATTTTAAAAATAAAAAATGGGGATACAGTAATTAAACTGTATCCCCTTACTTTTGCAATTCAGCCATAAAAAGCTAAAGTAGTGATTCGAGCAGGATTCGAACCTGCGACCGTCTGCTTAGAAGGCAGATGCTCTATCCAGCTGAGCTATCGAACCGTTTGCGATGACAAAGATAGTGATTGTGATTAAAAAACAAAAAAAAGAACTGTTTTTTTGAATATTTTTTATTCAAAGGGGCTTTTTTAGCTTTGCCTATAAGCAGTAAACTTCTTTTTGGTATAAAAAATTCCCTTAGGAGCTATTTTTTATCTATCGGTTTTGCCTAAAACTAACAAGACAGATTGTATCTTAGCCCAACAATCCACCTAATTGTGGAATATTTTGGGAAAAACTAATATAAAATGCACGTAATACAAATAGATTTTGCGTCACCAGTATATGACGAAGGATTCAAATTGAGACAAAATAATTTTTTTGAGCCTTATCAAGCAACGATTGAGCTAGAAGAAATTGCTGCTGAAGCAGACTATATTCATTGGGGGATTTATACGGACCAAGCAAAGTTGGTGGGAGTAGCCGTACAGTTTTCGAATCAAGATCGTAAAACAGCCACTTTAAGACAGTTGGTCTGTCAAACAATGGCAGAAGAACAGAAAGTGGAGCTTTTAAATGCCGTAGAAGCTGTCTTTAGAGACTTTGGGTACAAAAAATTGACTATTCATACTCCTCAAGAAGCGATTACAAGCTATACAACCCAAGAGTATATAGAAAAAGGTGCTCCTTTAGAATTATATGGTATTTCGCAACAATTAGTACAGAAAAAACTCTAGTTACAGATTTCATGGAAAATAATAAACCAACAGTAAAAATTAAGAAAGGCTATACTTTAGATGATATTAAAATCAAAGAAATGGCTTTTGGTGGAGAAGGAGTAGCTAAATTACAAACAGAACAAGGTGATTTTGTTCTTTTTGTCAAAAATTCATTGCCAGGGCAAACGGTTAGAGCAAAAGTTATCAAGAAGAAAAAACGTTATGCTCAATGCAAATTGGTCAGCGTAACTAAACCTTCACCTGACGAAATAGAACAACCTTACCAACCCATACCAGGAGCTCCTTTTGCTCGATTACCTATTGCGAAGCAAGAAATGTATAAGAAGGATTCTACGTTACAAATGTTTAAAAGACTGAGTGGGGTAGAGGATATTGAGACTCGATATGAAGGCTATATCAGTTCACCAACTACTTGGCATTATCGCAACAAGATGGAATATTCTTTCTCAACATTGGTCTCAGAGTTGGGAACAGGAGAAGAGGAAGAAGGGTTTGCATTAGGTTTCAAAAGACGTGGACAATGGTGGGCAGTAGAAAACCTGAATCAAGATTCGGGTTTATTTGATGCTCAATTTGAAGATGGGTTGATTCGAATTCGCGAATTTTGTCAAGCGTCTGGTTTACCGCCTTGGAATCCAGCTAAAAGTGAAGGCTTTTTTCGTTTTTTGGTCGTTCGGAAGAGCTATGCAAATGATGAATTACTTTTTAATTTAGTTACCACTAGCCAAGATTTAGAGCAGTTTGATAAAAAAGCTTTTATTGACTTATTGAAATCTATATTGGGAGAGAGATTAGCTGGAGTAATTCATACTACTAATGATGAAGTAGGAGACGTAGCAAAGCAGAGTTCAAGCCAGATTACAAATTGGTATGGTAAGAATAAGATTGTGGAAAATATACTAGGGTTAAATTTTGAGATTAGTATGCAGTCTTTTTTTCAGACAAATCCATCTTGTGCCGAACAACTGTATGCTAAAGTGATTGAATATGTTCAAGAAGGAATGCAAATGACAGGGGTTGCCAATGCCGTTGCGATGGATTTGTTCTGTGGAACAGGAACCATTGCTCAGTTGTTGGCGAATGATGCGGCTATAGATAAAGTGATAGGAGTAGATATTGTGGCGGAAGCCATTAGTGATGCAAAAGAGAATGCTCAGAAAAATGGAATATCAGGCATTGATTTTTACGCAGCAGATGTCCGTAAATTTTTATTTGATTATCCACAATACAAAGGTACAATTGGTACAATTGTACTTGATCCACCAAGGGGAGGAATTGTACCCAAAGCATTAAAAAGAGTCATTGAGCTAGAGGCAAAGTCTATTGTATATGTTTCTTGTAATCCATCTACACAGGCTAGAGATACGCAAACATTACGAGAAGCAGGCTATGAACTAAAAAAGTATATGTTAGCAGATCAGTTTCCTCATACAGCACATATTGAAAGTATAGCACTTTTTGTGAAAGTATAAAGAACGGTTTTAGATAAGATATACTCTAATACAGGCTATTTAATCAAAAAGTCCCTTTAGCATTTTGCTAAAGGGACTTTTTGATGTAGACCATGCAGAAGTACTACTCCATCTTTTCTATTAATTCCATCCAAGCCATTTCTTTTTCTTCAAGCTGATCGTTAATAGTATTCAGTTCTTTGGAAAGATCCGTTATTTTTTCTGCTGACAAATTCATATCATTGAACTGAGCAGAAATGGTAGCTTTTTTAGCTTCCAATTTTTCTATTTGACGTTCGAGACGTTTGATTTCCTTTTGTTCTTCATGTGAAATTTGACTCGCTTTTTTTGCTACAGGTTTATCTATTGATTGTTCTTTAGCTTCTTCTCTAGCAGTAGTTTCTTCTAGTTGTACAGCAGCTCGATAAGCAGAATAATTGCCTGGATAATCCCTTACTTTTCCATCTCCCTCTAGCACAAAAGTATGTTCTACAATTTTGTCCATAAAATGCCTATCGTGCGAAACGATGACAACTACACCAGGAAATTGCATTAAGAAATCTTCTAGTACTTGTAGAGTAACAATATCTAAATCATTGGTAGGCTCATCAAGAATCAAAAAATTAGGATTTTTCATCAAGATGGTAAGGAGGTGTAGGCGTCTTCGTTCTCCTCCAGAGAGCTTAGATACAAAGTTGAGTTGTTTTTTGGCATCAAATAGAAAGCGTTCACAAAGCTGACGAGCTGTAATTTTTTGTCCACCATGCATTGGGATGAACTCAGCAATGTCACGAACAACTTCAATAACTCGTTGTTCATCTTTCATTTTCATGCCACTCTGTGTATAATACCCAATGACAAGTGTTTCTCCTGTCACAACTTTACCACTGTCAGGAGCTTCTTTACCTGTCATCATGTTGAGCAGGGTTGTTTTTCCAGCTCCATTTTTACCCACAATCCCAACTCTATCTTTCTTAGAGAATTTGTAATTGAAATTTTCTAAAATGACATGATCTCCATAACGCTTATTGATATTGTAAAGCTCTAATATTTTGGATCCGAGACGGTTCATTTTGATGTCTAAAAAGACTTCTTCTTCGCCTATTTTTGCTTTTGCTTTCTTTTCTACATCAAAGAATTTGTCAATCCTAGCTTTAGCTTTAGTACCCCTAGCTTTGGGCTGACGTCTCATCCAGTCCAATTCTTTTCGATAGAGGTTCTTTGCTTTGTCAGTGCTGGCTGCAAAACTAGCTTCTCTCATTGCTTTTTTCTCTAAGTAGTAGGCATAATCTCCAGTGTATTTATAGATTTGTTGGTTATCTAATTCCAATATTTGAGTACAAACACTATCCATGAAATAACGGTCGTGGGTTACCATGAATAAAGTTTGATTACCCTTTTTGAGATATTCCTCTAGCCACTCGATCATATCTAAATCCAAGTGGTTGGTAGGCTCATCCAAGATTAGGAAATCAGGAGCATCTATCAACTCTTTTGCTAGAGCAATACGTTTTTTCTGTCCTCCTGAGAGTACTTTTATTTTTCGCTCTAGATAATCTACTTTTAGTTTGGCTAAAATCTGCTTGATTTTGATTTCATAATCCCATGCTTGATGAGCATCCATTGCTGCCATTGCTTCTTGGATGGCTTCCTGATCGTTGGGGTTTTTCATAGCAGCTTCATAAGCTACAATAGCTTTCATAGCAGGGTTTTCTGCATTGTATACCGCCTCAAAAGCAGTTCTTTCAGGATCAAGTTCAGGAGCTTGACTGAGGTAACCTATTCTTAGTTTACTATGCAACCAAACGGAACCGCTATCAGCCTCTTCTTCTTCCATAATGATATTCATCAAAGAAGATTTTCCTGTTCCGTTTTTAGCAATAAATGCCACTCTATCTCCTTGATTGACATAGAATGTAATGTCTTCAAAGAGAACTCTGTCTCCGTACGCCTTCGAAACGCCTTCTACCGTTAGGTAATTCATATTATTTTAATGATTTTAAATCAAAATTAAAGTAGACTTCAAGCCTATAAATTTAACACACATACACAAACTACACTTAGAGCATGTTTAAATTTATATTAATTCATGATATGAAAGCTCTTTTTCGACTACTCTTCGCCTATTTTTTGATCAATAGCTAAGGCTATTCATCAAAAAATGAGTCTTGATTAGTAAAAAAATAGTACTCATATTATTGAAAAATACAATTTTAAACATGCTCTTACTATTGGAAGTATTAAGCATTAAATTTTTTTCCTTCTTTTGCCATCTGACGTAAGCTATCAGGAACAGAAAAACGCTCTCCAAAACGCTCTGTAAAGTCATCACATTCGGCTACAAAAGTATCCAATCCTACATAATCCATATAAGAAAATACACCACCAGTATACGCTGGGAATCCAAAGGCAAGGAGCGAACCCACATCACCATCAGTTGTATTGTTTAGTACGCCTTCTTCTAGACAACGATAGGATTCTATTGCCATGATATGTAATAGGCGTTTTCCTACAGTTTTACCATCTATATAATCTACATTAGAAGGGAATAGCTCCTCTAATCCTTTCCAAATTTGTTTGTTTCCTTCAGTTGGGTAATCATAAAAACCTTGACCTACTTTACGTCCCGCACGTTGGTTTTCTATAGCTACTTTGTGATAGACATCATAGCGTCTTTGAGTGGCTTCGGTACGCCCTTCTTTGCCTGCAGCATCTAATACATTGAGACACAATGTGAGTGCTACTTCATCCGTTACAGCCAATGGCCCTGTTGGCATTCCTACACGTTGAGCAATATTTTCTATCATAACAGGAGGTACACCTTCTTCTAACATCAATGCTCCTTCTCCAATAAAGAGTGCGAAAACTCGTGAGGTAAAAAAGCCACGGCTATCATTCACTACAATAGGTACTTTGCCAATTTGGGTGACATAATCTATAGCAGCAGCAATAGCTTTGTCGTGAGTTTCCTTTCCTTTGATGATTTCTACCAGAGGCATTTTCTCTACTGGAGAAAAGAAATGAATTCCAACGAAATTTTCGGGACGTTTGGTTGCTGTTGCTAATGTAGTAATTGGAATGGTAGAGGTGTTGGAAGCAAATACTTTGTTGGAGGAGAGTTTGGCTTCGGCTTCTTTTGTTACTTCATTTTTTAGGGCTTCGTTTTCATAAACAGCTTCTATGATTAAATCACATCCCTCAAAGTTATCTATTGTAGTTGTTGGATGAATTTTAGCTAATAGATCGGCTGTTTTCTCTGGGGTGATTCTGCCCTTTGCTAGTTTCTTTTGCAAGATATCATTCGAATAATCTTTTCCTAATTGGGCTTTTTCAATAGAAGTATCTTTTAATTGAACTTCCATGCCTGCTTTGGCAGATACATAGGCAATACCAGCTCCCATCATACCAGCTCCTAGTACGCCTAGTTTACTAACCTTATAGAAGTCATATCCTTGTGGCTTTGTCTTTCCTTTTTTGGCTTCATTGATAGCAAAGAAAGAAGTGCGAATGATATTTTGAGCTTCTTTAGAGTAAAATGCTTTGATGAAATAGCGGGCTTCTATCTCTAAACCTCTATCTATAGGCAACTGCATACCATCATGTATGCAAGCTAGGGCATATTTAGCTCCTGGATAATTGCCATGTGTTTGTTTGCGAAGATTACCAATACTACCAGTGAGCGTCTGGACACCACTGTGGCTCATGATACCTCCCTGAGGAATTCGGTATTTTTTGTTGTCCCAAGGTTGGGTATGGTTGGGGGTGTCAACAATCCACTTTTTAGCTGCCGCAATCAAGTCCGTATCTTTTTCTACTAACTGCTCTATCAATCCTTCTGAATGAGCCTTAGCAGCTACAAAGGTTTTTCCTTGTAATATGTATTGTGTTGCTTTAGGAATGCCAATCAAATAGCTCAAACGTTGTGTTCCACCTCCACCTGGCAATAGTCCAAGTGTAGTTTCTGGTAGACCAATTCTAATTTTGGGGCTATTGATAGCGATTCGGTGATGACAAGTTAGAGCAAGTTCGTATCCACCACCTAGAGCATTACCATTGATAGCAGCTACAAATGGTTTTTCACTTTGCTCTAATAGCCTAAATCCTTTGTGGGCTTCCAATAAGTCATAGAATACGCCTTCTTTGTCAGCAGGAGGATTAGCAATAAATTTTAAGTCAGCTCCGGCCATGAAATCACGATGACCAGAAGTGACTATAATACCTTTAATTTTTTCATCAGCAACCAAGTCTGTCGTTACTTTGATATATTCCTTGATAAATGCAATACTAAATAGATTGGTAGGCTGCTGTACCATTTTGATGGTAATCAATGCGATGCCGTCTGCGTCAATCGAACATTCAAATAGGTCGTTTTTTATGGTGGTCGTCATATTTTATACTGAAGGTTACTTATTTCAATTGTTTTTGAAGAAGTTGTTTGAAAAGTCCATTTGGGTAGGAAGAGACTTTTTAAACAACTTTGTAGTAAGTAAAGATATAAAAAAATGAATAAGCTCACATATTACCTCTCCAAAAACGGGGGAAACGGACAACTTTTTTGATAGCTTCTAATAAAAAGAGGAGTATTTTTAGAAAGAGGTTTTTATACTGTTTGTATGTATAATAAAAAGTAACATATTAACTGTAATGTCGTTTAATGACGACTATAAAAATAAATCCTAATCCAATTAAACCTCCTCCTAGATAAAATAACCAGTTATTAGACTTAATAACAATGGGTTTGGTATTCCCTAAATGGATGAATGGAGACCAAAAAGCAGGATGTTGAGCGATTCCACTAGCTTGTTCAAGATACTTAAGTTTAGCAGCTTGCAGTGCTGCTGGCTTAGATAAGCCATTGTCAAGGTTTTCGTAAAAGTAGGTCATGATATTAGAGGTAGCAACATCATTGACTTGCCATAGTGATACTACTAAGGAAGGAGTACCGGCATACATGAATGAACGGGCCAAAGAAGCGATTCCATTACCGCTCTCAAACTTTCCATAACCTGTTTCGCAGGCAGATAAAACGACTAAGTTTGACTGGAGATTCATTTTTGAAATTTCATACGCCTGGAGGAAATTGTCTTCTAGACTATCGAGATCTTCATAGAACGCAAGACTAGACAGAATGGGATGCTCAAAGTTTAGGAGTCCATGCATAGCTAGATGAATAACGCCTGCTTTGGGAGCTATTTTTTTGAAGTTTGATTCAGTAGCTTTTTCATCCAAAAAAAACTGCCCTCTAAAGTTGCGTTGAAGTTGGAGTACTTCCTTTTTGGCATCGGGGAGTGGTGTTAGACCTTCTCGCCAGCTACGAAGCGTTGCAGATCGGGTAATACTAGTATTGCTAGTAGTTTTACTAGCCGCATAGATTGGAGCAAATCCAACTAGTTCTTTATTGGTGTATATTTCCTTCTGCTCGTTTTCGTACCAAGTAGTAGCAGAGTAGTCATAACTAATTACATATTTTTTCAATAAATAAGGTAAGTCAGCATAGCTATCATTACTGTCGTTTTCTTTTGAAGTTAAAAAACTCTCAAAAGGAAGATTGCCTAGCTCAGCATCTGGAATAATTGTAAGTTGAGTAAATACTTTGTTCTTCAATACAGGAGCTAGCAACTGCTCATAAAACCAATAGCCTAAGGTTGTGTAGTTTTTGTAATTGGCAGGTTGCTGATGAACAATGTAGTTGTAGTTGCTTAGAGATTGATGGAAATTTTTTATTTTTTTTCGCAATAGATTTATTCCAATAGGAGATTGCTTGATGGTTATGTTATGTTTCGTAATACAAATGATGAAAATAGCGGAATCACTAACTAGGTATTCTATAAGTCCCATATTGGGCTGCATCTTCTCCTGAAGATTTTTTAGAGGGACATTATTGGTTTTTTGGGATAGTGCAAGATAAGTCGGGTAGTCCTTTGCAATTTGTCCTTGAAGTCTATCATAAGTTAAGTTTACCTTGTTAAGTTCTGCTTGAAAATATTGTTTTTGTTCCTCCGTATCTTCTTGTAGTAATAAAGCCTCTAGTTTAGATTTTTGTTGAATGAGTTGTTTTTTTTGAACGATTAGGCTATCAGGCAAGTTACCAAATTCTTCTGCTTTATTGGAGGCGGTTGCTTGTCGGAGCAATATGGATTTATTCTGCTCCATTAGGTTGAAAATTTGAGGCTTATTCTTTTCTAAAGAAAGGCTCATAATACTATTAGAAATCCAATTGTTTGCTAATTGCAAAAATCTAATTTTATCTTCCTTTCCTTGTAGGTCGTTCGCATATTTCATTGTCCAGTGTACTCCTAGTTCATTGACTGTTGAGAGAAGATTCTTTTTATCATCTAGTATCAATAACTGGCGTAACAATTCTAAGCTTTTTAATAGTTGTTGTTTACTAACTGGAGTAGCTTTTTTTAACTGTTGCATCCATTCTTTGGAGGTATAGTTGGGTTGTATGTTAGTGTTGAGTAGTAGTGCTCTTTGGAGCCAATGATGACCATTTTCATTATTATGAGATAAGAGAGCAATTTTTACCAATTTGTTGAGGGTGGATAGGTATCTGATATGAGATTTGCCATAGATTTCATCGTATTGTTCTAGTACTTTAAGGTATATCTTTTTAGCAATAACTAGCTCGTTGGTCTGTATCCTAGCATCAGCTAATGTTGCCAGAGCTAAGGTGTATTCTATGGGGTACTTAGTGGAATTATTCTGATGTATGTTAATTGCTTTTTCGAGGTAGGCGATGCCTTCTTTTACTTTCTTTTGATTAATATTAGTTTGACCTAATTGAGTCAAAACAGTAATATAAATTGCTCGCTTTTTGTAGTCCTTGTTATTTTTGATGATTGATAGGGCATTCTTATAGATTGAAACTGCTTTTTCATTCTCTCTAATCGTTCCATAAAGATTGGCTATGTCGACTAGGGTATTAATATATTGAATGGAGTTATTTCCATAGATCTTTTCCATCAATGTATTTGCTTGTTGTCTTAGTTGCAGGCATAATTCATATTCTCCAATAGTTTTGTAATGGGTACTGATATTTTTGAGAACATAGGCATATTCATGAGAGTCATTCCCAAAAATCTTTTCTTTAATAGATAGAGATTGTTGAAAGATTTTTTTTGCCTTCGATATTTGACCTGTTTGGCTGTAAACTGCTCCTAGGTTATTTAGTATGTGTGCATAGTCAGCTGAATTTTCTCCTTTTTGTTTTTTTGTAATTGCTAAAGCTTCGATGTATATTTTTTCTACAGATTTCAGCTCTCCCAGACTTGAATAAACAACCGCTAAGTTGTTGCTAATTGTAGCATAGTAATCATTGTTTTTTCCTAGTTCTTCTACAATCGCTTTTTGGGCATTTTGATAGCTCTGAATAGCTTGTTTTTCATTACCCACCATACGATACAGATTTGCAAGATCATTTTCCATGAAAGCATAGTCTATTTTATTTCCCTTGTTTTGGGCAAATATCTTGGCGGCTTTCTCATAGAGCTCAAAGGCTTGGTCGTATTGACTCTGGAACATAGCTACTCTGCCTAGATTACGAAGTGCATCTGCATATCCTATATTTTTTTCTCCGAATAGTTTTCGTAAGATAGTAACTGCTTGCAAATGATTTTCTTTTGCCTTGTCATATTGACTAAGCTCTTCACAAAATATACCAGCATAAATAGTATAGGAACAGTAGAAACTGTCTAATGTCGTTGCTTGATTATTTACTATTTTTTTCTTGGCAGCTTCACACCAATCCAAGCCTTTTTGGTATTGACCTTGTTCATAAAGATTGCTTATGATGCTGTCTAATTCATCATGAGACAAGTCCTCTACATCAGCTAGCGTTTGGCTGTATGCCAATGGAAAAGTCCCCATAAATAGTAAAAGGAATGCAATTTTTATTCTCATGACAATGGTTGTTTGTTTTATTCAAAGATACAAGATATATATTTATGAACAGGCTTAATTTTTTGAAATGCAAGGATTCATAGATGAAGTGTTAGGATTAGTTGTTGAAGTGTAAATTTTTGATGCAAAATCTATAAAAGTATCTAGCTAGTGAAAAAATTAGTAGTTTTGAGAAATGGCACTTTCGACGTGCCATTATAGCTACTGTAATACTAGATAAGGAACCCCCTATGAGAAAACTAATTGTACTGATATTATTACCATTGATGGTAAGTTGTTTAGAACACAAACCACCTGAGTCGTCATCTACTAATACTTCAGCCACAGTTGAGCCAGAGACAACTGTAGTAGCGGAGAAACACAATTGGTTTAAAGCTCCCCCGAAGATAACCTATATTTATGATAGCTTATCTACTGTATATGATTATGAGGTGGTGTTTCATAGAGATACTAGTGGTGTTGAAGGAATGTATCAATATTGTAAACTAGATATCAGGATAAGGTCAAAAAAGAGGAGTGAATTAGTTGACACTCTGATTATAGATAGTTTGCTTTACTTTGTTGATATGTATGATGGAGGAAAAGAGGTGAGGTCTTATGTAACAGGACTGAATAAAGATACTATGGCATCAGATAGCGATTATGGATACTTAGTAGTAGGAGACTTTAACTTTGATAATATGGAGGATTTGGCAGTAGTAGACGCTTACAGGGGGAATAGTGGTCCTACCTATTTATTTTATCTTCAGAATGGAGCAAATAAATTTTTATTGGATACTTTTTTGACTAACGAAGTCGCTTATTTTCCAACTATTCTGAAACAAGGTAGAAAGCAGTTGGTTTCAATCGTTAGAGCTCATGCTTGTGGTGTGCATTATAGAAAATGGCAGAAAAATCATTCTAATCAGTATTTAGAAATATATAATAGAATAATTGATTTTTGTCAAAAAGATACGTTGGATACTAGAACTTCACTTAATCACCAGCCTAATTTTATGGAACAACAAAGAGCTGTTTTTGTAGGAGCGAATATCAATAAGGAAAGACGGATCGTGCATGGGTTAGAGCTAGATGTATTAGAAGATAGTAAGTTGAAATATAAGCTTTACGAAAGGATAGATTTTAAGTCACATTGGACGAAAAAGGGTGTCGTAAATATAGATCCTATGTCAGTCAATTGGGATAAGTATTATATATATGATAAGAAAGGAAAAAAGTATCCAGCGTATCGACTAGTTGAATTTAGAGCAGATAGTAGCAAATTGGAAATATTAATAACTAAAAATACATCTATAAACAGTAGTTTTGCGAGGGTTTTTGAGATTATAGAAAAAGAAGGAATCGAAGACCCTATTAACGATTTGACGTATTTGCTCCACGCAAAATAGTATTGCTAAGAGTATGTTTTAATAAATAGTAAGAATGGAATATTTTGTACATGAGACAGCCGTCATAGATGAAGGTTGTGAAATAGGAGCGGGGACTAAAATTTGGCACTTTAGTCATTTGATGACAGGCTGCAAATTAGGAGAAAGGTGTAATTTGGGGCAAAATGTAGTGGTATCACCACAGGTGATACTTGGCAATAATGTCAAGGTGCAGAACAATGTCTCTATCTACACAGGGGTGATTTGTGAGGAGGATGTTTTTTTGGGACCATCTATGGTCTTTACCAATGTAATTAATCCCCGTTCTGCGGTGGTTCGGAAGTCTGAATATCAACCAACATTGGTTAGAAAAGGAGCTTCTATAGGAGCTAATGCAACGATTGTCTGTGGTAATGAAATAGGGGCTTATGCAATGATAGGAGCTGGGGCAGTTGTAACAAAACCTGTGTTGGATTATGCTCTAGTAGTGGGGAATCCGTCGCGTCAAATTGGATGGGTCAGCGAATATGGTCATCGTCTTTATTTTGATGCGAGTGGACTAGCAGTATGTCCCGAAACAAAACAAGTATACGAATTGATAGAAGATAAAGTAAGAGTGAAAGAGTAGGAATGTAGGTGCTGTTTATTCAAAACAACTACCCCTTATGATACAAGTCTTAGATATGCTCTTACTACTAAATAACATCCCAATAGACCTTTAGAAAAAATTGAAAACAACAGAGAAATTATTACAAAACATTTGGAAGCTCTATTTGATTCGTATATCAAAATGGTTTATGCTTTTTATGCCTGTTGTGGTATTGTTTATTCAGTCCAATGGATTAGATCTGAGGGGGGTGATGTTAGTCAATGCTGTATATGCAGTGACGGTAGCTGTTTTTGAAATTCCGTCAGGGTATTTTTCGGATCGACTAGGACGTAAAAATGCTATTATTATAGGGACTACACTGATATTGGGGCAGTTCATTGCCTATAGTTTTGCTACCAATTTTTTAGGTTTTGCTATTGGAGCTTTTTTAGGTGGAATTGGAGTCAGTTTTATTTCGGGGACAGATGCCGCATTGTTATATGATACCCTTGTTGCTGTAGGCAAAGAAAAAGCATATGTGAAATGGGAAGGACGTTCCTATGCTGTAGGGACTTTTGCTGAGGCAGTTGCTGCAATATTGGGAGGTTGGTTGGCTGCTTATTGTGGTTTACGATTTACAATTTATGCACAAGTAGGCGTGAGTTTGATGGGAGTCATAGTAGCGACTACATTGGTAGAACCATCTACTCATCGAGTATTAGACAAAAAGGAGAGTTGGGCATTACTAAAAGTTATTTTGAGAGAAACATTCAGAGAGAACAAAAAGCTATTGTTTTATTTATTTTTGTCGGCAGTAGTTGGACTTGCTTGTCTGCTTTTAGCTTGGTTTGTTCAGCCCTATTTTACCTATCACGATTTGAGAGAAAATTATATGGGGTATTTGTGGGCATTGTTGAATGGGATAGTAGCTGTTTTTTCTGCTAATGCTTATTTATTGCAGCGATCATGGAAAGATAAACAACTGGTAATAGCTTTATTGAGCTTATTGGTAGTAGGTTATTTAGTGTTAGGTTTTTGTGGAGATTATTGGACGTTAGGGATTGGTGTATTATGTGTAATGTATGCAGCTAGGGGTATTGCTGTACCTGTGTTTGCAAATTTGATTAATAAAGAAATTACAGCAGATCGACGAGCAACAGTATTGTCAATTAAGGGTTTTGGAATTAGATTAATATTTGCGATATTAGCTCCCATATTGGGTTGGGTAGCAGATGTGTTTTCTATCTTAGAAACATTTACTTTATTGGGATTGATAATAGGTGTTTTTGTTTTTTTTCTAGCAGGCTTTTATTGGTGGATAAAAGAAAAAAAAGAATAAGAGAATTTTAGACTCATTTGTCAAAAAAAATCACAAATCAATGGTCTAAATAAAGTTGCTGCCAAAGGTATATATATGGCTTAATAATCAGCCAAAAAGAGGTGAGGTGTTTTAGTTCAAGAGAATGACTCTAGTCAATTGTAAATAATAATACAGATGAGAACAGTAGTTTTGTTAGGGGTTTTAATTTGGTGTACTAATGTACTGCATGCCAACAATCGATTTGATTTTGACTTTGATAGTGATAAGGCTCGACTGTATATCGAAAAATATAAGCATATTGCTGTTGCGGAAATGGACAGGATGGGGATTCCTGCCAGTATCAAGATGGCTCAAGCTCTGCTAGAGTCAGGAATAGGGGAGAGTAAATTGGCGATTAATGCCAATAATCATTTTGGTATTAAATGTGGTGGCGAAGTATGGACAGGTGAAACCTACTATATGTGGGATGATGAGCCTGTCAAATCTTGTTTTAGGGTCTATGAAACAGCAGAAGAATCTTTTATTGCTCACAGTGAATTTTTGAGAAACCCTAAGAAAGACTTTCGATATGGAGTATTGTTTGATTTAGACAAAAAAGATTATGAGGGATGGGCGAAAGGATTGCAAAAATCAGGCTATGCTACATCCAAGACTTATAGCAAGAAATTGATTTCTTTGATCGAACGTTTAGAATTGTACAAATTGGATCATCTTACAAGCCAAACACTAGCATTAGAGGAAGGTGAATTAGCCAATATATTTCCATCTCTTGGACCACACCCAGATATCAAAGATGGTGATTCCACGGCTATTGTGGTTTACATACCAGATCCATTTAGTAGTTATGGAACTGATACGGTTAGCATCGCTTTGACCCAAAAAGTATTTAAGATCAACAATCTAGATGCTGTTTATGTACAGCCCAATGATGTAATTGGAAGCATTGCTAAACGCTATAAAATTGCTGAGAAGCGTTTGATTGATTATAATGAAATTTATAATAAAAAAGACAAAAAACTAAAAACAGGACAGTATATTTATTTGCAAAGAAAAAAGAACTTTTATCACCATAGAAATGCGAAGAAAGATGTGGAAACACATATTGTTCGACAAGGACAATCAATGTATGATATTGCTCAGCAGTATGGAATTAAAATTTGTAAGTTGTATCGACTCAATCCTGCTTACCATTGTAGCAACCCTCCTTCCGGGGTATTGATTTTCTTAAGGAAGTCTAAAAGAAAAAATAAATAGAAGCAGCTATTAGTAGCAAATAAACGTCTTATTTCTACTGCTTATACTTACTTTGGATTAAGTATAAATTACACATAAGACAATTAAGTCTATAGTATGAGCGTTAGAATGATTATATTGTAATATATCTCTTCAAATTCCCACCCATACAATAGACTATTTCCATAATAAAAAGTTTTTTTTACTGTTTATTATTTATACCTTTATTTAGTTAAGGAAACCTAAATAAGGAGACCCATCAACCAAAGTTAAAATGTTTTTTAATTTTTTGGTTGAAACATTATATTGATAACCACTTATTTATAATTATCCAAACGGATAGAATAAATTACATTTATGCAATTTTCTACACACTTTTTTATTAAACGAATATTGTTGATAGTAGGTTTAGTCTTCGGGCTAAATTTTTCTGTATCAGCGACCCACTACACGGGATTCGATTTGACTTATGCCTGTACGGGGGCCAATGAGTATTTAGTCACACTAAACGTCTATCGAGATTGTAATGGTGTTGGTGTTGGGTCTTCCCAAGTTATTAATTATCGGTCTCTCTCATGTGGAGTATCGGCTAGTTTGAATCTTAGTCAAGTATCTGTTGCTGATATTACGCCACTTTGTCCTTCTGAGACTAGTGCCTGTGGAGGTAATGGCCCTATTGGAGTACAGCATTATGTTTTTCAGGGTACCTTAACACTACCTCCTGGATGTAGTGATTGGGTGTTGTCTTCTAGCTCTTGTTGTCGTAACAATGCGATTACTAATCTAAGTAGTCCTGGAAGCAATAGTATTTATGTAGAAACAACTATAGATAACACAGCGAGTCCCTGTAACAGTTCTCCCTCTTTTGCGACCAACCCACAATTATTTGGTTGTGTCAATCAGCAAATTTCTTATCAACAATTGGCAACTGACCCAGACGGCGATTCATTATCGTATTCTTTGACTCCTTGTTTGCAAGGTGCTGGTAATAGTGTAACCTATGGGGGTGGTTTTAGTGGAACCAATCCGTTTACAGTCCCAATTACGATTGATTCAAGAACAGGTCAAATTGACTTTACTCCTAACTCTCCGCAGGTAGGAGTTTTATGTGTTTTGGTACAAGAGTTCAGAAATGGAGTCGTAGTAGGTACGATTACACGAGACGTACAGTTTGTTATTCGTAACTGTAACAATACTGTACCTACGGTATCTGGTATCAATGGTAGTACCTCTGTATTTGATACGACTTCCTGTGCAGGTGGTCTTTTGTGTTTTGATATAGATGCGGGTGATGTAGATGCTGGACAGAATATCACAATGACTTTTAGTAATAATATACCAGGAGCTACTTTTACGCAATCTGGAACAGGTAATAATGCTAGAGGTACATTCTGTTGGAATACAACCCCTTCAGATGTTGGAACATATGTTTTTGCGATAACAACGACAGATGACGCTTGTCCGATTATAGGACAATCGACTCAGTCTTTTACTGTTCGAATCATAGGAAATCCTAATCCTGCTGTTTCAGCAGGTCCAGATGTCAGTATTTGTAGAGGAGAATCGACTACTTTGACCGCAACAACAGCGGCAGCTCCTTCCACTATAGCTTCGTTTGATTGGGTTCCTACTACTAACTTAGCTACCCCTACAGCAGCAACGACAATAGCTACCCCTACAACAACAACTTCTTATACAGTTAATATGACTTATAATGATGGTTGTATAGCGACAGATGATGTAACTGTAACAGTAGAAGATGACCCAACAGCAAATGTTTTTCCAGAGACAGCAGATGTTTGTGGTGGAGGTACATTTGTTTTGGCAGGAAGTACCAATCTTTTGGGAATGACCTTTGAATGGTTTGATCCATCTAACACCTCACTTGGTGCAGGTACAGTAACAGGTAGAAGTTCTTCTATACCTGTAGTGGCACCAGTAGCTTCTGGTACTTATCGTTATATTTTGGAAGTAACTAGCCCGACAGGTTGTTCTTCTAGAGATACTGCGTTTTTGGTAGTAGGAACACCTCCTGCATTACCAAGTTGTGTTAATATATATGTCTCGACGACTGGTACAGCAGGTGCAGCAGGAACACAAACGGCTCCTACAACACTAGCGACGGCATTAAGTAGAGCAGCCTGTAATAATGCTGTTATCAAAATGGCAACAGGAACATACAATTTAGATAATCCACAAAATTTAGCAAGTTTTGTGACAATAGAAGGTGGTTTTATAGAAGGAAGTGCTTGGAGAAAAACAAGTTTAGCAGGAGCTACTACTATAAATAGAACAACTGCTAACCCAGAAGGTCCTACTGATAATCAACGATTAGTAGTTTTTTATGGGAATGGAAATACAGGATTTAGATTACAAGATTTAACAATTACAACAGATAATGCTAACCAACCAGGTATGTCTACCTATGGCTTACACCTGAATACTTGTTCTAATTATGATATTGTTCGTACACAAATACTGCCTGGAAATGCAGCTGCCGGACGTGCAGGAACAACAGGAGCAGTAGGAGCAAATGGTGATAATGGATTGGCAGGAGCAAATGGTGATAGTGATAACGATAGTGTAGAAAATAATGGAGGCCGTGGTGGAAATGGTTGTACCAACACTACAGGAGGAGCACCATGTAATCGTTCTGGTAGAAATGCTGGATGTACAGGTGGTTCTGGGGCAAGTTCAGCTGTTTACCAAGGTGGTGGAGCTGGTGGAGCTGGTGGATCTGGTGGTAACGAAGATGAAGACGGTGGAAATGGTGGAAATGGTGGTGGTGTACCTGCTGGATTTGGAAACCCAGCAATTGGTACGAATACCATTCCTGGACCTTTTGTGAATGGACAATGTAGAAGTGGAGGAGCTTGGTCAGGACAAGAAACAGGATGTAATAGTAGTAGAACTAGAACTAGTAACGAATCGGGAAGATGTGGTAATCCAGGAGCAGATGGTGCAAATGGAACGAATGGAACGTTAGGTACAGCAGGATCTCACATAGGAGGATTTTTTGTGCCTGGTGGTGCTGGAACTAGTGGTACACCTGGACAGGGTGGACAAGGTGGTTCTGGTGGTGGCGGTGGTGCTGGAGAAGGAGGTCTCTTCTGTACTGATGGTACTGGTTCTGGCGGCGGCGGCGGCGGCGGCGGTGGCTGTGGTGGAGATGCTGGTACTGGTGGTAGAGGAGGAGGAGCTTCCTTTGGTATCTACAGTATAGCAAGTGCTACTGGTAATATCATTCAATCTAATATTGCTGCTGGAAACCTAGGTGCTGCAGGAGCAGCTGGACTTGGTGGAAACGGTGGAAATGGTGGAAATGGTGGAATTGGTGGAGATCCTGATGGAAACAATGAAGTAGGATATGGTGGAAATGGTGGAGATGGTGGAAATGGTGGAGACGGTGGAGACGGTGGTGCTGGACAACCAGGCCAAGCAAGTGATATATTTGGAGCATCGCCAGCTTATACTGCATTTAACTTAGTAGCTCAGCCTACTATTACAGCAGAAAATAGAAACTGTACAGATGTGAATGTAAATTTTGCAGGTGCAGCCGTTACTTGGGATTTTTCTGGTAATGCAACTCCACAATCTCCAAATGGAGCGAGTGTTAACACTCAGTTTAATGTTATTGATAGATACGATGTCATTGCAGGAACAGAAACTTACAATGGGTTTCATAACGTTCCTTTTGCAAATACAATCGCTCCGGATATTATAACGAACGCACCCGTTGTTAGTGGAGATACTTTCCAACTATGTGAGGGCGATTTTGCGACCTTCTCTAGTCGTGACTTTGGAGATTCTTATAATTGGAATTTTAATGGAGCTATTGCTAATCCAGGTAGTGTTCAGATATTGACACAACAATTTAATACTCCAGGTTTTTATGAAGTGATATTGTCACTTGTGACAGATTGTTGTGGACAGACTCCAGATGATACCGTTTATTTATACGTTATACCTACTCCAACAGCAGTAGGATCTGGTAATGTCGCAATCTGTGAGGGAGAACAAACTACACTAACATTAGCTGGTATTAATACAGTAACAGATTCAGTAGTTTGGTCACCGACAACTGATGTGGTAACAATGACACCTACTAGTGCATTGGTAGAGCCTATTACAACGACTACTTATACGGCAACTGTCTATTCAAGAGCAAATGTTAATGGCAATGATATCATTACTTGCCCTATATCTATTGACTTTATAGTGACCGTTAATCCTGCGATTACAGTAACAATGTCAGGAGTTGACCCTACTTGTAATGGGAATGGCTCTGCTACAGCTACTGTTAATAGTCCTGCAGCATTGTCTTATAATTTTGCTTGGTCAAATAGTTTTAACAACAGTGGGCTAACATCTATAAATACTGGATTGAGTGTCGGAAGATATTTAGTGACAGTAACAGATCCATTGACTGGTTGTGGAACAACAGACAGTGTTACATTGGCACCAGGAACTGGAGCTCCAAGTATATTTGTTCAGACGAACACTCCTGCAACCTGTGGAGCAAATAATGGTGCTATTACAGTCAATACGGCTAATGGTACTGCTCCGCTGAGTTATTTGTGGGCAGATGGTAATACAAATACAACCCGAACGGGCTTACCAGGGGGGCAATATCCTGTGACTGTAACAGATGCCTCAGGATGTACATCAAGTGTTATTGCTGATATAACTGCTCAAAATCCTCTATCTGTAGAATTTGTAGATACTATACCTACAGTATGTGGCGTAGCAGGAGCGTTGGAAGTAGAGGCTCTTGGTGGAACTCCTATCGTATCTTACCTATGGAGTACTAATGAAACTACTACTACTATAACTGGATTGACAACAGGAACTGTTTATACGGTAACGGTAACAGATGCATCAGGATGTACTGCTACAAATGCTTCTGGTGTACCTGATATACCACCGTCTACTAATATAGAGATTATTACAGGGATTACTTGTCCAGGAGATGTAGCGACTATAGCAGTAAATGCTTTTTCTGGAAATAGACCTTATACATACACATGGACTGGAGGTTCTTCAGGAAGTTTCCCAACTAGCCAAGATACAGTAACTGGGGCTACTGCTGGAACGTATAATGTAACGGTAACAGACCCTACTAATACTTGTTCGGTTACTGCTAGTATTGTTGTACCAGGAGCACCTGCATTTAGTATCTCACTAGATAGCACAGATATAGATTGTAATGGTAATTTAACAGGAGCAGTAGATGCTACTGTAGTAGGAGGAACAGCACCTGTTTCTTTCTTGTGGAGTAATGCCGCTACAACAGAAGATATTTCAGGCTTAGCAGCTAATACCTATACGATTACAGCAACAGATGGAAATGGTTGTTCTATTACTGCCTCAACGGTAGTAAATGAACCGACTGTGTTAACTTCTAGTATTAGCACGTTTGCGGACGTGACCTGTAATGGAGCAAATAATGGAACGGCTACGGCAACACAAGTAGGAGGAACATCACCATATAGTTATTCATGGAATAGTGTCCCAGGACAAACTACTGCGACTGCTACAGGATTAGCTCCTGGTGTATATGGTGTGACGGTAACAGATGATAATCGGTGTACAGATGTAGCAAGTGTAACAATAACGGAACCAAGTGCCGTAACAGCGAGCATAGCGTCGAGCGTGACGGTAACGTGTAATG
>CAYOJF010000054.1:0-8872 GCA_964404215.1 uncultured Aureispira sp.
CTTCTGTACAGGCGGTATATGTACCTGCGGATGATTTGACGGATCCAGCACCAGCAACTACTTTTGCTCACTTGGATGCTACAACGGTATTGAATCGTAAATTGGCTTCTTTGGGTATTTATCCTGCAGTAGATCCATTGGATTCTACTTCTAAGATTTTGACTAGAGATATCGTAGGTGCTAAACACTATGATTGTGCTCAAAATGTAATGTTGATTCTACAACGTTACAAAGAGTTACAAGATATTATCGCAATTTTGGGTATGGAAGAGCTTTCTGAAGAAGATAAGCAAGTCGTACACAGAGCACGTCGTGTACAGCGTTTCCTTTCTCAGCCTTTCCACGTAGCAGAACAGTTCACTGGTCTAGAAGGTGTATTCGTAGATATTGAAGATACTATCAAAGGTTTCAATATGATTATGAATGGAGAAGTAGACAAATATCCTGAAGCAGCATTTAACTTGGTAGGTTCTATTGAAGATGCAATGGCGAAAGGAGAAGCGATGCTCAAAGAAGTAGAAGAAGCATAGTCCTTCTGAATAAAAAACATACTGCCCACCTCCAAGAGGTGGGCAACAATATATATTGATTATGGAATTAAGTATTCTTACTCCTGGCAAAACAGTTTTTGAAGGAAAAGTATCGAGTGTGAAAGCACCAGGTAACAATGGTGGTTTAGAAATTCTGAACGATCATGCTCCTCTAGTTACTTCTTTGTCAGCAGGCAACATTAGTATCAAAACCAGCGATAATCAAAATTTAAGTTTTGAAACATCTGGTGGTTTCTTAGAAGTGCTATCCAACAAAATCTCTATTCTACTAGAAACAGTAGAGGATTAATCTAAGAGATAGCCTTTTAGTAAAAAGTCTTATTAACTTCCAATGAGTTAATAAGACTTTTTTGTTTTTAGTAGAGCTCTTTCTCGAAAGGATTTTTGATTAGTGGTGTGTTTTTTAAATCAGATATCAATGCAATAGTTGTATTAGAGGATAGATTGTCTTGTATGTTTAGTCCTTCTAAATTGCCAAATTCACTTTCTTTGAAAACTAGATTTAAATCTAAGTCTTTATAAAATAAAATTGTCCTTGCATCTTACAGAGATCTTCTTTTGTCCAATAAACTAAAATGTATTCACTTGTTGTATACAGTTTTTGTAATAAATGTTTAGAAGTGGGAATATAATTTTTCCAGTCTTCTAAAGCTGTTTTTACTCCTATTTTAGTCACAGGAATTTCTTCTGATTTATAAACTTTAAGACAATGGATCCAAAAAGATAATTGATCGCTTTTAAGTAGAAAAGCACTGTTTTGTAAAATAGATAGAAATTCTTTTAACAAAAGATCTTTATCACTGGAAAGAGACCGTATAATATTCGATTGAATATGCTCTAATCGTATTTTGATATTCATTCTAGTAGATATTTTACATAATTATAGCTTTTCCTATTTCGATAAGATGATATTATTCACCACCATAGATTTACAAGTACCTTCTGTAATCTGCATTCCCTCTATTGTAGCTGGAGTATTTATACTAATTCTAGGGGTGTCTAATTCTGATAAAGAAGTATTACTAGAAAAGAAGCGTTTATAGGATGTGGTGATTGTTTCCTCTGTGAATGTGAACTGAAAGACAACGAGTAGTTCATACTCAAGTGTATCAATCTTAATTACAGTAGCTTCTCTACTAAATGGGCTGTACTCGCAAGGACCGCCAACACGATCATTAGGGTTTCTACCATCTTGTTGGTTTTGACAACTATTGAAGTACAATAAGACACTACTCAAAAATAAAAGAAGGGTCGATTTGAACAACTTCATAATTCAGATTTGAGTCATTATTGAACACCAACTCCTAGTAAATCTCTAGCATTCTGTTTGGCAAATTCTGAAGGAGGATTGCCACTTAACATTTTAGCAATTTCTAGTACACGTTCTTCTAAATCAAGTTCCTTGATAGAAGTAGTTGTTTTGTTTCCAGTTACTTTTTTGTGTACGAAATAGTGGACATTGGCTCGAGCTGAAATCTGAGGAGAGTGTGTAATAGAAATGACTTGATGAGCCTCGGCTAACTCTTTGAGGATAATTCCCATCTGCAAAGCTACTTCACCAGATACCCCAGAGTCAATTTCATCAAAGATAAGGGTCGGTAAAGTCATAGCACTGGCGACTAATGATTTGATACAAAGGGCAAGTCGAGACATTTCTCCTCCAGAGGCAACGCCTTTAATTTCTTCTAAACGGCTGCCTTTGTTTGCTGCAAAAAGAAAACGAAGTTGATCGATACCCGTTGCCAAAAATTCATTGGCAGGCTTTATTTCTACCTCCAATCGAGCATGAGGCATCGAGAGTTGAGTCAGTAGTTTTTTAATCGCTTTTTCAAATTTTGCGGTTACTTTCTGACGGTTGGTAGAGAGCTGTTGCCCATGTTTAGTCAAGGTGATTTCTTGTTTTGCAATCTCTTTTTGGAGGGTTTCTATTTGATTACTAATATCTTCAAATCCTCCCAATCGTTGCTGTAAGTCTTCTTGGATTTCGATTAGTTCAGCATCTGTTTGTACACTGTGCTTTGTCAGTAAATTATAGAGCATAGAGAGGCGTTCCTCTATTTCTTGGATACGCTCTTCATCATGTTCTGTTTCTTCTGCTATGACTTGAAACTCATTGCCAATTTCTTGCAATTCGAGCAGCATGGAATCAAATCCATCGAGTAATTTTGGTAGATTAGGATGACAATCTACCAAACGGACAATTGAATTAGATAGATCTGTCATTTGATTGGTAATACAATTCTCATCCTCGGTCAAGTGCATGGCAGCACCTCCCAAAACGCGTTTTATCTCTTCTGCATTACTCAATCTTTTTTGTTCTGCTTCTAATGCTTCTATTTCACCTGTTTCTAGTGTAGCTTCTAGTAACTCAGTAAGCTGAAAATTCAAAAAATCAGTTTCCTTATTAGCTTCTTGAGTTTGTCTAATAAGCCGATTGAGTTCTCGTTGATTTTTAGTGTAGGTCTGGAATGTTTGGGTGTAATTAGCAAGAGCTGTTTTATTTTTAGCCATGGCATCAATGACTCTTATTTGAAACGAAGTATCATGGATATCATGGGTGTCAAATTGTTGATGTAAGTCAATCAACTGATTGCTCAATGCTTTCAAAACATCTAATCGAACGGGAGTATCATTAACAAATGCTCTTGTTTTGCCAGAAGTACTGATTTCTCTACGAATATAAGTCTCTTTCTCGTAATCTAAATCATGGGTCTCAAAGAAGGATTGTAGTTGGTAAGGAGCGATATCAAATATAGCTTCTACAATACATTTTTTATCAGCCTGATAGAGCACTTTAGTATCGGCACGCTTGCCCATTATTAGCCCTAAAGCTCCTAGCATAATGGATTTTCCAGCACCAGTTTCTCCAGTGATAATGGTTAGGTTATCTGAAAAATTTATATCGAGTTGCTCGATTATCGCGTAGTTCTTGATAGAAAGGGAGCGAATCATAATTCTATGAGTTATTTTCTTAAAATTTTGAGTACATAAGCGTAATATAGCATGCTCTAAAAAAGCTTAGAGCTCTGACCATACTAGCAGATTAGGCGGGAGTTGAGCGATTGTTTTGATCTCCTTTTGCAAGGTATAATATTTGAACCAAATTACTTGACTATTTTCTAGTTTCAAAACTAGAATTTTTCCATTTCTTAGGTAGAGCATGCAGTTTTGCTCCAAAAGATAATCTTTCCCAAATAAAGCTTCTATTTCCTTTTGACTTTTATGCACAAAGTCATAGTTAGCAAAACCCGTATAGCTGACTTTGGATCTAATTCCCAATAAGGTTTCATTATTGGTAGTGATATAACGGTCTTTGGCGGTACGCCAAGGCTTGTAAGTAAGAAAACTAATTAATGTCTCTGAAGAACTGAATTGTTCTAATGGATCTTTGATTAATATTTTATCTCCTTGCTCGTTGATTGACTTAAGTAGTCCCTTAAAGGTCCCGTAACTATATTGTATGTCGCCTTTCTTGGGGATAGGTAAGTATTTTTTAGACAACTTACTCCCTTTGTTGAGAAAACGAAGTTCTTTTTTTACTGCGTAAAAGTTGATGGGGTTTTCTAGATATTCTATCAGGTGTTGTTCTGGTAGAATAGGAGAAGAGGTAGTAAAACTACTTGCCATGCCTAGTAAGCTTATGACACAAAAAAAATAGAGTAGCCGAGAAGAGATAATGTAAATCATATTCGATAGAGATTATTTTTTATCTGGATTCATATCAATAATACCATTGATATTGCCATCGACTACTACAAAAATAGCATTGAAAATAGGAGCATTGCCATAGGAGTCATCATTCCAAGTATGATCATGGAGATTCATAAATAAATCCAATACCTCTTTATTGGCATTTTTGTCCACAAGCATCATAGTGGTGCGACGTGGAATAGAGACAAGCATTGCTTTTGCTTTTAGTAAGCGTTGAGCTTCTATCAAGTGGTCTTTGGCTAGTATTTTTTCACTAGCAAAATCATTGCCAGAAGCGGTTAGGACAAGTCCTCCAAATTGTTCTATTTTAACTTCTTCAAAATGGGAGGGAATCGTAAATAGATTATCATGAGCATCATTAATGAGCTGATTGACATCTTGCCCTTTGACGTCTTCTTCTGTCAAGAAAATAAACTCTTTGTCTGTACTATAACCAAATCCTAAAACTAATTCAGGAGATTCAGGAGAACCAATCAAAACTTGATGCAAAACACCTGCTTTGATACCTGCCCAATCACCTGGTTTGAGAATGGGATAAATTTTATTACTCGTTTCTTTCATTTGTTTATTTTTTATCGTGATACAAAATTACAAAAATATGTTGCATTTAAACAAATTGTTTTAAAAAACTTGTGGATATGAAAATGTAAAAAAAACGCTCTTGCTATTCATAGCAAGAGCGTTAGATCTATTTAGAGCATATTTGATAAAAAATTAATCTTTTATCAAAATTACTTTTTTGTAGTTGGTTTCCTGTTCAGTAGTTAAGCGAACAAAATAGACCCCACTGGCAAAATCAGCCAGTTGTAGTTGTAGTCTTTGTTCGTTGGTAGACTGTTGCAATAATAATCGACCATCTTCCCCATATACCATAATCTGCATAGGAGTGGATTGGCTACGTTCTATCGTTAACCAGCCTGTAGTAGGGTTAGGGTAAAGCTTGATTTGCTCTTCTAGTACTACAGGATTGACGGTAGTGATATTACAAACCTTAACGCGAGTTGTTGCAGTAGTACTATCTGTACAGTTGTTGTTGTCCGTATAGGTATAAGTCAAAGTATTATTACCTAGTGTTGCCATACGAGGAGAGAATTGGTTGCCAGAGACACCCGAACCACTCAAAATACCTCCTGTACTAGGGATAGTATTGACCATAACAGTAGTAACCGTATCACAGTAAGCCGTATCTAAACCTACAATTTGAACATTTGGTAATGGATTAACCGTTAAGTTGAGTACTAAAATACTATCACAACCATTACTAGCAAAGATACTATCTGTATAAGAACCAGCTGTAGTATAAGTATTTCCTTGCCAAGTATAACTGTCTCCCTGACAGATACTCGCACTAGTACTTAGGACAAGAGCAGGAACCACACTGACGTTAAGACTAGCGGCATTGCTACAGCCATTGTTATCAGTATAATTATAAGTGATGGTGTGAGTACCACTGCCT
This sequence comes from uncultured Aureispira sp., assembly GCA_964404215.1. Classification (GTDB taxonomy): domain Bacteria; phylum Bacteroidota; class Bacteroidia; order Chitinophagales; family Saprospiraceae; genus Aureispira. The sequence goes on from CAYOJF010000054.1 coordinate 5,719, forward strand.
GCTAAACTTGGATCAAAGGTACCATTGATCACTCCTGCTCCTGAGTAGGTACCTCCAATAGGCGTACCAGTGCCAATTAGATTAATAGGGTTATGAGAGAAACAATAGAAACTGTTCAGTCCAGCTAGTTGAACCACTGGCAGTGGATTAACGGTTAGGTTGAGTGTCAGAATACTATCACAGCCATTAGCGGCAGGTCGTGTTACTTGATAGGTGCCTGCATTCGTATAGGTATTCCCTTCCCAACTATAGCTATCACCTTGACAGATACTAGCAGCTACATTGCTACTGCTAGTTGGCAATATTGTAGTCGAATCTGTAACAGTACCAATACAGTTATTGCTGTCGGTTATACTATATGTAATAATGACGGTTCCAGTTCCTGCTAAGCTAGGGTCAAATATATTCCCATTGATACCTGCCCCTGCATAAATTCCATTGGCTGGGCTACCTCCTGTTAGTGGAATTGCTCCTTGATTAATACAATAGTTACTATTGATACCTGTTAGAGAAACAACAGGGTTTTGATTAACCGTTAGGTCGAGTATCAATATACTATCACAACCTGTACTTGCAGTAATCGTGTCTCTATAGATTCCAGATGTCGTATAGGTGTTCCCTTGCCAAACATAATTAGTTCCTTGACAGACGGATACAGGTAAAGTAGTAGTTGTACTCGGGAAAACAGTCACATTGATAGCCGCACTATTGCTACAGCTATTATTATCTGTGTAACTGTATGTAATGGTATGTACTCCTACACCCGCTAGGCTTGGATCAAATGTATTACCTGAAACCCCTGTGCCAGTATAGACTCCTCCACTTGGGCTACCACCAGATAACACAACAGGGCTAGAGCTAGGACAATATACTGTATTGTTTAGTCCGCTTAGTTGAACATTTGGTAGGGGGGTGACCGTTAGGTTGAGTGTCAGAATACTGTCGCAACCATTCATAGCTGTTAGGGTATCAAAATAAGTACCAGCTGTGGTATAGATATTTCCTTGCCAACTGTAGTTATCTCCTTGACAGATAGCAGCACTGCTATTACTGCCACCACCACTGATAACATTGAGGGTAACACTAGCGGTATTACTACAGCCATTATTGTCTGTGTAGTTATAGGCGATTATATGCGTTCCATTCCCTGCTAAACTAGGGTTGAATGTTCCATTGATAACTCCTGGGCCAGAATAACTACCTCCGATAGGACTGCCATTGAGTCCCACAATACCATCAGAAGTGCAGTAAGTACTATTCAATCCTGTCAACTGAACATTCGGCAGTGGGTTGACCACCAGATTGAGTGTAATAAAACTATCACAAGTATTAAAACTAGAAATAGTATCTAGGTAGGTTCCCGCAATCGTATAGCTAGTGCCATTCATTACATAACTCTCCCCTTGACAAATAGTAATATTGCGTGTATCACTAATATTAGGTAATACTGTAATATCAACAGTAGTATCTCCAACACATCCACCAGGAGTAGAATAGGTATAAGTAAGTGTAAATGTCCCTACACCAGCTAGACTAGGATCAAACGTATTGTTGCCAGTCACGCCTACACCTGTATAGGTTCCTCCCGATGGGTTTCCACCGAGTAGTGCCACTGTACTTTGGTTGGCACAAACAGGTGTAAGAGGAGCATGTGTAACAAAATAAGTCTGAGAAGTATCACAATTACAGAAGATATTAGCTTCCCATCCTGAACCAGTATTGCTTCCATCAGAACTGAATTGGAAGGTAAGACTACCGTCAGCAGCCGTCGAATTGATATTAGGAGGTAGGGTTGTCCCTCTATAGGTCCCAATTATAGGAGCTGCAGTACTATTACCATCATAGATGGTCAATCCATCACAACAGCTTTCTGTACTAAAGCTAGAAAAGATAATTCCTAATTTGGCTCCAGCTGTTGCGGGGAAGAAAGTCTGTGTGCGAGTCTCATTATTTTGGTAGCTACCTGTTCTGTTACCAGAGTCATAGAATAAGGTGTTACAAGTAGTAGCAGAAGCTAAGTCTCCTATTTCATAACAGTCTGTTGAAATAAAAATCGCAGCAGAGGTATCACTACTACCATTTAAGGTCGCAATGGTACGATAGAAACTAGCCGTTAGTTGACTCGTGGTAATAATTGGTGTTGTAGCAGGGAGGTTTGTCCAATTAATATTGTCTGTAGAGGTTTGCCATTGCAGTGTACCACAGTTATTGTTAACCGATAATTGGAAGTCGTCTCCACCACAAACATTGGTCACATTAGCGATAGGAGTACCTGCATTTGGAGTATTACAACAAGAGAATGTTGCATTCCATCCTGAACTGGTATTGCTTCCGTCAGAAATAAACTGGAAAGTCAAACTACCATCGGTAGCAGTAGAGCTGATATTTGGAGGTAAAGTAGTACCTCTATAAGTTCCTAAAACAGGAGCCGCCGTACTATTACCATTATAAATAATCAAGCGATCACAACAGCTTTCCGTGCTAAAGCTATTAAAGCTGATTCCTAGTTTATCATTAGGATTGAGTGGGAAGAAGGTTTGAGTAATATTTTCATTGTTACCATAACTTCCGTTTTTACCACTATCATAGAAAGTACCACTACAAGTGGTGACGGTAGACAAGTCGCCCATTTCGTAACAGTCTGTCAAGACAAATAGAGCACTTGAAGTATCATTAATGCCATTCAGGCTAGCAATATTTCTATAATAACTAGAGGCTGTTTGGTTGGTGGTGATAATAGCTCCTGTGGCAGGCATTGTAGTCCAGTTGATGTTGTCAGGAGAAGATTGCCATTGCAATGTACCACAGTTGTTGTTAGCAAACAGTGTAAAGTCTTGTCCACCACAAACACTAGAAACACTAGCCGTAGGAGTACCAACATTCGCCGTATTACAACAAGAAAAAATTGCACTCCATCCTGAGCTGGTATTGCTTCCATCAGAAATAAACTGGAAAGTCAAACTACCATCGGTAGCGGTAGAGCTGATATTTGGAGGTAAAGTAGTACCTCTATAAGTTCCTAAAACAGGAGCCGCCGTACTATTACCATTATAAATAATCAAGCGATCACAACAGCTTTCCGTGCTAAAGCTATTAAAGCTGATTCCTAGTTTATCATTAGGATTGAGTGGGAAGAAGGTTTGAGTAATATTTT
>CAYOJF010000054.1:8972-33402 GCA_964404215.1 uncultured Aureispira sp.
ATAATCAAACGATCACAACAGCTTTCGGTGCTGAAGCTATTAAAACTGATTCCTAATTTGTCATTAGGATTAAGCGGGAAGAAGGTTTGTGTATTATTTTGATTGTTACCATAGTTTCCATTTTTACCATTGTCGTAGAAAGTACCACTACAGGTCGTTGCTGTAGGTAAATTCCCCATGATGAAACAATCCGTTGCTATGAAGAGTACTACAGAAGTGTCAGAGGTAGTATTGAGTGTCGCAATTCCTCTATAGTAACTAGATTCATTTTGTGTAATATTGATAACAGAGCCAGAGGCTGCTATATTAGACCAGTTAAGATTATCGGTCGAAGATTGCCACTGAATAGTACCACAAGTACCATTCATTACTATTTGGAAGTTTTCTCCAGCACAAATCGTAGATATATTAGAAGTAGGGGTACCAGCTGTAGCTCCATTGCAACAAGAAAAACTAGCTTGCCAACCTGTACCAGTAACACTACCATCAGAGGTAAAGCGGAATGTTAAGCTACCATCTGCTGCTGTAGAGCGGATACCTGGAGGTAAGGTAGAACCTCTGTAGGTTCCAATAATTGGGGCTGCAGTACTATTTCCATCGTAAATAGTCAGTCCATCACAACAACTTTCAGTATTGAAACTACTAAAGTCAACGCCTAATTTAGCTGTAGGGTTATCTGGAAAATAGGTTCTGGTGAAACTTTCGTTATTACCATAACTACCATTATTATTACCACTGTCATAGAATGAACCACTACAGGTAGTCGCATTGGTTCCATTGATAAGGTAACAGTCAATATTTAAAAATAAAATGGATGAGGTGTCTGCATTGGTATTGATACTAGCAATACTACGGTAGTAGGTTGATTCAGATGGAGCATCAGAAACAACAGGTCCAGCAGATCCTAGGTCAGACCAATTGATGCTATCAGTAGAAGATTGCCATTGTATATTGCCACAGTATCCTGCGGCAGTTAATGTGACTGTTTGTCCAGAGCAAGCACTCGAACGACTAGCCGAAGATACGCCTGTACTAGGAGTACTACAACAAGAAAGTATTGCTGACCATCCTGCCCCTGTAACACTTCCGTCAGAAGTGAACTGAAAGGTAAGGCTACCGTCAGCCGCACTAGAAGAGATAGTAGGAGGAAGAGTAGAACCTCTATAGGTTCCAATAATTGGGGCTGCGGTACTATTACCATCATAGATGGTCAATCCATCACAACAACTTTCGGTATTAAAACTATTGAAGTTGATGACTAATTTGTCATTTGGACCAACAGGTGTTATTGTCTGTACAATAGATTGATTGTTGGCATAGCTGCCACTACCACCTGGATCAAGGTAGGTGCCTCCACAGGTAATAATATTGCTTGTACTCATGGTATAGGTTTGAGCCTGTACCGATACTCCACAGAGAAGTACTAACAATAAGGAATAAAAAAAGGATAATTTTTTGTGCATAGTAATAATGATTTATATTGCAGAATAGCTCACAAAATTACTAGGTCAAAAGTAAATTTCCTAATAAAAAAAAAATGAAGAAATGATCAATGTCTTTAAATTGATCGTTTATATGTTCAGTTTAATTCATTTTGAATTTAATTATATATTTAAACACTTGTTTAATATATAGATAGGTTGTTTTGGGGTGAACTCATAGTTTTTTCTTCGACAGACTATTTATTGTTCTAATAAGTACTAAAGGAAGTACGGAAGTTTTGTTTTATTTTGAGAGCAATCAGGCTATCGGTATCATTGGTAAAGGAAACACTATTAAATAATGTTTCATAATTCATTCGTAAGCGAACCGAAACATCTAGTCCATCTTCTACCAGTACCGTATAAGGCAAGTTAATGCTAGTGGTATCGAATAGATTGAAAGTACGATTTTGACCTGTATTGGGTAAAGAAATAGTAATCAAGCTCGTCGCATATTGTGTGCTTGTAGAGTCATACATATAGCTAGTCGCTGTAGTGGAAAGTGGATGACTTTGCTCTTCAATCTTAGAAGGATTTCCATTTCGGATGTTTTCATCAATACCTACCAAGAACTCTAATTGATCAAAAGTACCTAAAGTAGCCCAGCCAGCTGCTTGAATAGAGGCGATAGAAGGATCTAATATTGCGAAATTATCTTCCGTCTGTACTCGAGTGCTGTTGTTTTGGACGATTCCTATTTGCTCAGCAGCCGTTGCAATCGTATTGGAGGCTGTTTCTTTGAGGTGATATTTACTGGTTAATATAGGCATTTTGTTGATAATAAAAGGAATACCATCTGTATCGGTTAGGGTAGTGGCATAGGTAAATGGAGCTCCTGTATTATCTACATACTGCATCTCTAAAGTCAACTGATAATAGCTACAGCCCAAATCTTTGTCTGCCTCTGCATTAAAATTGACAGCTCTAGGGTTGGTACAGCCTTCTACTGGTTGTTGACAAGCTTGAAAACTGACAAAAGAAATAAAAATTAAAAAAAATAGAAAATTTCTTTTTTGAGAAGAAGAATTATGATTCATAAATAGATAAGTCATAGAGCTTTTGAGAATAATCCTGTTTGGTCACTGTATTTTGACCAAAAGGACGAGTAAAGTTATATTTCCAATGGAGTTGCTAAGTAGCAATTCAAGATTTATGTTTCATAGATGTAAGAGGGGGTATAAATAAGAGAAAACATACCTATTAGAATAAGTATGTTTTCTCTCTGAAAAAATATCTTATAAATTATTCAAAATGAAGTTAGTCATCTTGTTATACAAGTGGGCACGTGTGTAGCCTCCATAGATACCATGATTTTTATTGGGATAAAATGCTTGCTCAAAAGGAATATTTTTGTTGATCAGAGCATTTGCCATCTCAGCGGCATTCTGAAAATGTACGTTATCATCTGTGATACCATGTACCAATAGGTATTTCCCTTTGATTTTATCTGCAAAATTGATTGGTGAATTTTCTTCATACCCAGCATTGTTTTCTTTTGGCGTACGCATGAAACGTTCTGTATAGATACTATCGTACCATTTCCAATTGATAACAGGAGCGACTGCAATCGCCATTTTGAATACATCACTTCCTTTAGCCAAACAAAGTGTAGATAGATAGCCTCCAAAACTCCAACCAAAGATACCAATACGTTCTCCATCAACATAATCTTGTTTGGCTAGGTATTGTGCGACTTCTATTTGGTCAATTGTCTCATATTTACCTAAATTGAGATAGGTTGATTTTCGGAAATCCTGCCCACGAGCATCTGTTCCACGATTGTCAACAGAAACAACAATATACCCTTTTTGAGCCAACATCTGAAACCACATGTAGTTTTGTCCACCCCATTCATTCATCACTGTTTGCCTTCCTGGACCACCATAAACATACATCAAAACAGGGTATTTTTTGCCAGGGTCAAAGTCAGCAGGCTTTATCATCCAGCCATGTAATTTAACTCCAGCACTATTTTTCATTTCAAAGAACTCTTGTTTACCAATATTATAGGTGGTCAGCGTTTCTGCTAGTGTATTATTGTCTTCTATCGTACGAACCAGCTTATTACTTTCGGTTTGGTAGACTTTGAAGGTAGGAGGTGTATTTGCTTTCGAAAAACTATTGACATAATAGTCAAATGTACTACTAAACTGGGCACTATTGACACCTTCTTCTTGGTGTAGTTCACGGAGTTTACCTCCATCTAGGGATACACTGTAGATGCCACGATTAATCGCACTACTTTTAGCTGCTTGAAAGTAAATCGTATTATTTTGTTTATCTAGACCATAGTAAGCAATGACATCATAATTCCCTTTGGTCAATTGACGTACTTTCTGTCCTTTCATATTATAGAGATAGATATGATTATAACCATCTTCATCAGACGTCCAAATGAACTGTTCATTATCCAGAAAAGTAAGATTGTCATTCACATCAATAAAATACTCATTCTTTTCTTCTAGCAATGTTCTTGTTTCTCCTGTTTTCGGATTAGCTATCAAGAGAGTTAAGTTGTTTTGGTGTCTATTGAGACGGGTCACACAGAGTTGTTTCTCATCAATCCATTCGATACGAGGAATATATTGGTCTTTTTCACTACCAACATCTACTTTGGTTGTTTTCTTTGATTTGAGGTCATAGATATGTACCGAAACATCCGAATTGGTTTCACCTGCTTTAGGATATTTGAATGTGCTATAGTTGGGGTATAACTCGCCTCCAAAGTAAGTCATCGTAAATTCTTTGACAGCAGACTCGTCAAATCGAATGAAAGCAATTTTGCATCCATCAGGAGACCATCTAAATGCTTTGGACATAGCAAATTCTTCTTCGTACACCCAATCAGCGGAACCATTGATGATTTCATTGGCTTTGCCATCCATTGTAATTTGAACTTCTTTATTTGTCTTCAAATCTTTATAAAACAGATTGTTCTCGCGAACAAAGGCAACTTTACTATCCTTATCTCCAAAAGAAGCATAGCGTTGTTTTCCGTTTTCTGAAATAGGACTGAGTTTTTCTTTTTTGCGATCCCAGACATAGAAATTAGCTTTGTAAGAGCGGCGGTAAATTTGTTCTTTACCAGTTTCTAATAATATCTTTTTTTCATCTCCACTAAAGCTATAATCAGAAAAATTGATATCGGTAGCACTATAGATAGTACCATCTTTTTTGCCCGAGGTTAGATCATATTGCACAATTTCGTTACTCTCTTGGACAGAGTAGTGCTTTCCATCTTCCATGAAATTGAACCCAGGAACATATTTAGGATAAAAACTATAGGTCTCCCACAATTGAGGGAGTTTGATGTCTTTTTTTTGAGCAAAAATGGCAGTGCTTCCTCCCATTAGGAGTAGTAGCGTAAGGATATAAAACTTCATATATTGGTATAATATCTAATGATAGAATCTGTTGTCTATTCCTAAAGATACAGTTAATCCATTAGGAGGCAAAGCCATAGTATAAAAAATAAGAGTCATCCCAATTCATGGAATGACTCTTATTCTATTGGACTCTATTATAGAGAACCATTAATGTATTTCTACTTCATTATTTCTAGAGACATCATCTGTCTGCAAAATTTCCTCTACAGTGGAGGCTTCTGCTCCTAAATCATAAGCATGACGACGATCATTTAGAAAAATATCTGCTACCCAATCTTCGTCTGGAACGGCATCTGCTAGGATATATGGACTCCCATCATATTGTAGACGTTTGCCTGGGTAGATGTAGGTCTGGAATAAATAAGCGGGGAAGTTATTTAAACTCAGATTAGGGTGAATATGAGGCTCAATGTTTTTGTTGTGATAGGCTGGTAATAGACTCCAATGTAAGCTAGGGCGATCGTGATGAGCACCATGATAGCCATTATTCATGGTAATGAAGTTCAATATTTTGCCTGTAAAAGTACGAGAGTGATTATACTTGTGGTTTTCATCACAGCCATCATGTTGCCACACATTGGTGCTTACGATTCCCCACGTACCATAAATATGGGGTAGCCACAAGAAAATAACAGCCGCCCAAGGATTGATGAACAAAGCAGCGATTTTGACACCATGTACCAGTATCATTTCTGCACGCCATTGGGCATACCAAGCAGGTTTTTCGACTTTCATTTTAGCATTCCATTTTTTCTCTGATTCCATGATAGCCCCTACTACCAGAAAAAAGAAAAACAATTGATTGAGTAGATGCCATTTGAAGCGAGCTTTGGAGGTACGCATGGCATCCTTTGCATTTTGAGTCTCTTTATGATGACTAAAGTTATGGCCAGGTACATAGGCACTGACTGAATAGCCATAGGCTAAGCTCAAAACATATTGGAATAGCTTGTTGTGGGATTTTTTATAAAAAACAGGGCAATGAATGGTGTTGTGTACCGTAACCGCCATGACAAAAGCCATGACACAAGTACTAGCAGACCAGAGTGCTATAGCTCCCCAACCATAGTTGGCTAATACGGTATCGAAATAAATAAAACTACTGTATGCGACTACAAAATAAGTCGCCATAAATGCTAGCGTACGATAGTCCGCTTTATAACGCATAATAGATGATGACATAAGTATTTTTGATTTTTTGGTGCTTTGAATTCTAATTCAGAATAGGTTAAAGCACATTTTTATTAAAAACTCATTGCTCGATTTTGTTTCGAGAAATAGCTACTATGGTAACAATTTATGACCATATTTGGTCACAAAAATACAATATATCTGTCAAAGGCATCTACTTTTTGACATAAAAGCCATCTGCAATAAGGTCATCTTTAAGCTAGATCAATAAAAAAGCCTCTAGCTTTTTGGTGAAAACTAGAGACTTTTTAGGCGAAGAGGAGCAATTATCTTTCATCCTTATCAGCCGTAATATATTTGCTTAATAACTGTTCTGTTTTTGCATTTTCGATTTTATTAATGAGTTCCTTAGATTCTTGTTTATCGCGTACCACTTTAGCCAATACAAAACAAGAAGAAACTGAAAATAGGTAAGTCATCCCTAAAAATGCTTTAGCATATAAATCTAACTCTAAGTAAGCCAAGCCAAGTAACATGCCCGCAAATGCAATTCCAAAAGAAATCCATGCGAGTACACTAAATGCTTGTGTGTTTGAATTTTCATATTTTTTTGAAGACATATTTTTTATTTTACAAGGTAAATAAAAGAGTAGTGTTTGATGCACTAGTTTCAAAATTCATTGTCATATACAGTATATTTCACAATAAAGTTCATTTTGGGGATTTATTGATATAATTTATAAGTGTTGGTTACTTCACTAATCCTTTTCTTTTAGCCGCTTTTGCGTGACAACATATCCCATTACAATGAGTATAAACAGTGCTGTAGTTACCCCACCGATTTTGACTCGTTGGATAAATAAGTCCCAATCTGCTTTTTCTTTTAGTTCGACATACTCTGGATTAACAGAAGCAGGAGAGCCATTTCGGTTGAGTTTAGCCCAATTGCTGATAGCAGTGTTATCTGCTTTGAAATCCCGAAGCACTAATGTCTTAATTTTTTTGACTTCTTGTCGCCTAATTTTGTATCCAACACTATCGACGGGCATTCCTTCTGCATCATATAGCATAATAATATCTCTACGATTATCTAGCCCAAACTTTAGTCCTCCAATATAGTTCTTTGAGGTGGGAAAAGCAGCTTTAAATCGCTCTTCTTTTTTGCAGACGACTAAATAATTTTCTCCTTGTATGATGGTGCCATCAGGAAATGTAAATCTATTGTTGGCTCGATCTACAATAGACCAACCCGTGACATCCAAGTCATATTCAGTGGCATTGTAAAACTCGATCCAGTCACTAGATAGACTATCATAGATGCTGACTTCGTTGATAATCATCTGTTGTGCCGCAGGGTGTTCTTCTTTTTTGAAGACGGCTTTGATTTGTTGTTTATCAGTATGGAAACGCATTTGTAAATGGCGTCCTTCAATTTTTTCTTCTCCCATTTCCCAGTGTGAAAATTGGTATCCAAAATGTGGCATGGCATCCAATACTACTGGTAACTGTTGGAAGTAAATGCCCTTGAAGGTTCCTTTAGCAGGAATAACTGTGTTGACCATGACATAGCCACCACTATCTACCCTAGTAGTGAGTTCTACCTCGTCGCCGACCCAAGGGAATTGTTGTTTGATGAACTTCCGCATATATTGAGGTCGTTCCCGACTAAAGTTTTTCATCCGTTTGATTTCTCTATACCACCTTCTTGGAGCTAAATCCCATCGTTCCCAATGGTTATCCATTTCTGGTTTGATATGAGCGGCATATTCCTCTATTCGTTTGATGATGCGAGTGGAATCTAAGGTATAGTTCATTCGATCTAAGAATCTAGAAATAAAACGTTCCTGAAATCCCTTGTTTTGCAATAATGATCTTAGGTTGAGGGTACTCCAAGGTGGATTGGGCCAGGATGGACCATTAGGTTTGGTATGAAAAGCTAAACTATTATTGGTATGACCGTTTCGTCCATAATGTCCTAATCCAAAATCAGTATCAAACAGGATCCAACGCCATCGTCCGTTTTCAGTTTGGGGACGCCAAAATTTGATATTACCACCAGCATCTTGATTATCAATATAGATTTGGAGAATCTGATATTCCATAAAGTTGTCTATATCCATCATGGTAGTGACTTGGTCAAAATTATCTTGATTAGCCAAATTATTTTTTCGCATAAAGGTCCGCATTCTATCATAATGCTTACGACTTCCTGCTTGTATATCTTTGCGGTGTTCTATTAGGTCAATACTATCTTTGTGGTACCCAAATCGTTCTTTGATATAATGACGGGTCAGTTTTTCTCTGAAATTGTAGAGTCCCCAGTATTTTCCATTGATATAGACGATAGCAGGACGGTAGGCTTGAGTTTCTAGTCCCATTTCTTGACCAAAAGAGGTGATGAGTGCATCTCTAAAATGAGTTTCACCATAATCAGATCCTGAATTGCGGAGTACCAGTCGTTTGTACTTTTCTTGTTTTCTGTCTTCAAAGATGGGGTAATCAATATATTTTTTCCCATAACGACTCTTACTAGCATATAACGAAAATGATTTTTGAGGAAAAATACGGCTCATTCCCCCAAAAATTTTAAAACCCATTTTTGCTTCAAAAACTTCTTCTTTATCCGACTCTAATATCTCTATGTAGCAAGGGACTTCTCTACGAGAATAAAAATTAGCTCCTCTGTAAGGAAATTTTTTACTTGCTTTAGGACCTTTTACGAACAAGCCAGTTCCTAGATTGAATAAAGCTCCTTTGGGGATACAAACAGAAACTACTGGTAGTGTACTGGAGTCCTCTCTAACAATATACAAATTGGTCGCAACAGGACTAGTACTCCCCTTTGAGTAGGCAATTGCTCGAACAACCTTAGTGGTGTCTAATAGAATTGGTTGGGTGTAAGGTTTAGATTTAGAAGTAGGGAGCACACCATCTGTGGTATAGTATATACTAGCTTCAGGCGTATTGGTAGAAAAGACAAGCTCAAAAGAATCTTTGTAATAACCTGCTGGATGACTCACCTCTAGTACTAAAGTGGAATCGTTAGTTTGTCCTACTAGGACAGCGGTCCATAGTATCCCTATAATAATTAATAGTTGTTTCATGTCATTGGATCAATAAGAGTATTACAGTGTACTGAGGTATTCGACTACAGTCAATGATGGGGGTGACTTATGATTTAGTACAAAATTACACAACATTTCATACAATAAAGGTTTTGGACATAACCAAATAAAAAATAGGATAAACCGATTACTCAGCTTATCCTATTATAGAAAATATATCTTGGGATAATTTTCTATTCAATCATTCTATCAAAATCAAAAGTATAAATCTATGTATTATAGACTATTTTCTCTAGTATCTGTGGTAAACACATAAGTAGCTTCTTTATCTAGATTCTTAAAATTGGAAACATTTCTTTTACCATACCAAGAACCCTTTCCTTTACAACCTTTTCTCTTGGTTAATTTACGCCCAGAGGAGTTGCATGAGGCAAAAAAAGATAAAGTAATTACAGCTAAACAGAGTGTCAATAAATTTTTCATTTGTTTGGATTTTTTTCTTCGTAAAAATAGTAACCTAGATAACTATCCGTTATTTGTTACATCATTAACGTCTTTAAACTACAAAATGTAACCGTTCGGTACTATCTTTTTTGAAAAAAATTAAATAAGCACTCAAAAAAAGCCTCTAAATACTCTTCTAAAGAATGCCGTTTTTCATATCTTCTCTAGCGGCTGCTTCTACTGCTTGAGCAACTTTAAAAGCTACTACTTCATCCAATGCAGGTGGAATAATCATTTCTTTGGTAGGATTTTGAATACTTCCAGCAATCGCTTTAGCGGCAGCTAATTTCATGTTGGGGGTTATCTGTTTGGCTCTAGCATCCAATGCCCCTCTGAAGATACCTGGGAAACCAAGTACATTATTGACTTGGTTGGGCAAATCACTTCGTCCTGTACCTACAATAGCCGCTCCACCTTTGTAAGCTTCTTCGGGCATTATTTCAGGAATGGGGTTCGCTAGTGCGAAGATAATGGAATCTTTGTTCATCGTTGCAATATCGTCTGCATTGAGTAGGTTACCTTGGCTTACACCAATAAACACGTCTGCATTAACGATGGCATCTTTCAGTGACCCAGCTTTATTTTCGTAGTTTGTAAAACTAAGCGTTTTCTTTTTGGCGTCATTCAACCCTGTTCGGTCTCTATTGATGATACCTTTGCTATCGCACATGATAATCTCTTTGACAGGGATACAGCTACTATTTCCGTCAGAATGCTCTACACAACGCAGCAATCTAGCGATCGCTATTCCTGCTGCTCCAGCACCATTAATGACTACGGTTAAGTCTTCCATTTTTTTGTTGACCAGTTTAGCAGCATTAATTAATGCTCCTAGAACAACAATAGCAGTACCATGCTGATCGTCATGAAAAACAGGAATACCCAAATCTTGTAGTCTTGCTTCTACCTCAAAGCTTCTAGGAGCAGCAATATCTTCTAAGTTTACCCCTCCAAATACAGGAGCAATACGACGTACTGTTTCTACGATTTCGTCTACATCTTGTGTATCTAGACAAATAGGAAAAGCGTTGATATTTCCAAATCGTCTGAAAAGCATGGCTTTTCCTTCCATGACGGGTATCGAAGCTGCTGCTCCAATATTGCCTAATCCTAATACCGCTGAGCCATCACTTACAATAGCAACAGAATTGCTCTTAATCGTATATTCCCAAACGGCTTCTGGATTTTCTGCAATTGCCAAACATGGAGCTGCTACTCCTGGTGAGTAAACTAGTGATAAATGTTCTTTTGTACGAACATCCATTTTATTGCGAACACCTATTTTCCCTTTTAAGTAACGATGTAAATTCAGTGATTCTTCGTTATAATCCATAATATTTAATGCTGTTTTGGGTAACTTAATTAAATTTGTTTTACTATACGAAACTTTCTGTGAGGCTGCTCTATTAGGAGACTTCCTCAAAAAGTCACACTAATGTAAACTAAAAATAGCAATATAGTTCAATTATAGGACAATATTATTGTATCCAGCGGGCATAGCATTTGCTAACCTACTCTACTAAACTGAAATTAAAAAATGAATCCACCAATCGAATTGAATAGTAATTTATCACCTGGTTTAATTTTATTTATAGTAGCAGGATATTTCCTTTTGCTAATTGGAGTCGCTTGGTGGACGAGTAGAGGGGCTAGTAATCAAGATTTTTTTGTTGCAAATAAGCAATCTCCTTGGTATGTGGTTGCTTTTGGTATGGTAGGGGCTTCTCTTTCTGGAGTAACTTTTATTTCAGTTCCTGGTATGGTAGGAGCGATGCAGTTGACGGATAGTACTACTCCGATTCCTAATATGCAGTTTTCGTATATGCAAATGGTTTTAGGGTATTTGGTGGGGTATACATTTATCGCGGTAGTATTATTACCATTATATTATCGACTAAAGTTAACGTCTATTTATACTTATTTAGAGACTAGATTTGGAGTAGCTTCGTATAAGACAGGAGCTGGATTTTTTCTACTCTCTCGTACTATAGGAGCTTCTTTTCGGTTGTATTTAGTCGCCATGGTTTTACAGGCATTTGTTTTTGATGCTTGGGGAATTCCTTTTTGGGTGACTACCTTAAGCACCATTTTCTTGATTTGGATTTATACTTTTAGAGGGGGGATCAAGACGATTATTTGGACGGATACTTTGCAGACTACTTTTATGTTATTGGCGGTAGGGCTAACAGTTTATGAATTGACGGGGTTAGTTGGGAGTTCTGTGGGGAGTGCTTGGGAGGCTGTCGAAAACAATGGAATGGGACAGATTTTCTTTTTTGAAGGAGGATGGTCTGACCCTAATAATTTTTTCAAACAATTTTTGGCAGGAGCATTCATAGCAATTGTTATGACTGGATTGGATCAAGACATGATGCAAAAAAACCTGAGCTGCAAAAATATTGGAGAGGCACAAAAGAATATGTTTTCTTTTAGTGTAGTATTATTAGTCGTCAATTTTATCTTTTTATTCTTAGGAGCTTTATTAGCTATTTATGCCCTTTCGGTAGGTATAGATGCTACAGGAGATAAGCTTTATCCAACTATTGCTCTACAGCATTTATCCACTCCTGTTGGTGTCGTCTTTATCATCGGGCTGGTAGCAGCAGCCTATTCTAGTGCAGATTCTGCTTTGACTGCTTTGACGACTTCCTTTTGTGTAGATTTCCTAGGGTTCAAAAGTGAAGCTTCAGAGTCCTCTACCGAGACGATACAGGATATTCTAGATCAAGCCGAATCAGTTACCTCCAATACTAAATCAAAGAAAATACGCTACCAAGTACATCTTGGTTTTTCATTGCTATTGTTTGTGGTGATTGTTCTTTTTTGGATGATTAATGACCGCTCTGTTATCAATTCTTTATTCAAATTTGCAGGATATACTTATGGACCTTTACTAGGGTTGTATGCCTTTGGGTTATTCACCAAAAGAAAAGTCAGCGACCGATTGGTACCTTTTGTTTGTATAGCTGCCCCAGTATTAACTTTTCTATTGACGAGTTATTCTCAACAGTTATTTTGGGGATATAAGTTTGGGTTCGAATTATTACTAGTCAATGGTTTATTGACCTTTATAGGATTGATTTTGATTAGCAATAAAGATGAAAATTATTTGGTAGGAGAATTTTAAAATATGCTTTTACCCAAAACATATAATTAATCAACAATGAAGGAACATTTTTATCAGAGCGAAACGATATCAGACGAGGCAATAAAGGAGTTGATACAAAAAAGTGATCATCCCGCAATGATACGTTTTGTTATTATGTATAGCCTATTTGTTGGATTTGGCATTTGGGTAGTATATAGTTGGGGAGGGGGAAGTATTTGGCAGCAATTAGTTTCTGTATTAGGATTCGGTATCATACATTGTAGTTTGTTTGCATGTGAACATGAGACGGTTCATGCGACAGCATTCAAATCAAGAACCTTAAATAAAATTGCAGCTTTTTTGTGTGGAATCGGACAAATATACCCCCCTTCAGTCTTTAAAGAATTGCATTATGCACATCATAGGCATACGCATGAACCAGGTCTTGATCCTGAAATTTCATTTGGAGGAAAGCCTATCCCCTCCGTTATTAGCAACCCACCGATGTATTTATCATGGTTGACAGGATTCCCACTTTTTTTTGCAAAGTTTCTTTTTACAATAGTTGGTGTGCTTAGGGTGCCAGAGTTCTTACGTAAAGCATTATTCCCGTTTATTCGTCCAGCAGTCAAGGGGCGTATTTTTGTAGAAGCATGGGTGATTTTTATTATTTATGCTTCCTTTGTTTATTTGGCAATCTATGTAAATGCTGGATTTTGGGGGTTATTTGTAGGGCAAGTTGTAGGGCATTGTATACTGGCAGTATATTTAGTGCCAGAACACAATGGCTTACCTCATGAAGGAACCATTCTAGAGAAAACACGAAGTGTCAACACGACCAGCATCGTCAAATTAGTAATGTGGAATATGCCTTATCATGCAGAGCATCATGCTTATCCAGCAGTGCCATTTCATGCCTTGCCTGATTTAAACAAAGTAATGGAAGAAGATTTAATTTATAAGGAAGAAGGACATACTGCTGTACATTTGAAAGTGATGAAACATACCGTGTCTAGAAGTGAATTTGAAGTATAAAAAAAATTGATTACTCCTTTCATGAAACAAGTCATCTATTATTTTGCATCATTATCTTCAATACTTGGAGCTTTCCAGGTACTGTAGCCTACATCAACCCCTTTTGCTTTTTCTACGGCTTTTCCTTTTCTTCCTTTATCATAAATCAGTGCAATAGTCATTACGATACTAGTTGAAATGATAATGAAGAGTAAGATGCCAGCATCAAATCCTTCGAATTTTAAATCTTCAGGTATGGCGTAAAAAAGCATGACAGTAATTAATCCTCTAGGAGCAATGAATAGTTGGGGAACAATATCACTGCCTAGCATGATGCGTAGGAGTACAAAACGAATCGCATAGATGGATAACAAAACTAATCCACTAATAATGGCAACCTTGATACTCAATAGAGAGGCTAAAGAAATCGAAATTCCAAAAATGACGAAAAAGAAAGTGCGGACGACAAAGGCTGTCTCAATTGTAATAATATGCAAATCTTCGTAGATTTCTTTAATTTTGGTTTGATCTACCCAGTCTTGTAATTTACCTCTGAAAAAGACATTGACATTGCCAATAAATAAACCAAAAATTAAGATGATAATTAATGGGGATAAATGTATGTTCTTACCTACAGCATAGAGCAAGAGCAAGACAGATATGAGTAAAAATAACTTGGCATGGCTACTTATTTTTTGGAATATCAGAATGAGTAAATAACTTGAGACAAACGAAATGGCTATTGTTAATCCCAAATTGCCAACAAAGCCAAGAATGACACTTTCACCAGCTTTTGCGTGGAGTTGATCAATCAAGAAATAGAAGAGCATGATCCCTAATATATCCGAAAAAGTACTTTCATAGACATGAAATTCTTTTTTGATAGGAGAGAGGGAATCAACACTAGGTATAATGATAGCACTAGAGAGTATAGAAAGTGGTGTAGCATATAACCAAGCTACTTCCATGGTCATTCCTTCAATATAATAGTGCAAAATAGCAGCAGCTACCCAAGTGGATAGTATGAGCCCAATGAGGGCAATCCCTAGTGCTTTGACAATAGGCCAGAGTTTTTCATAGTTCAGTTCTAGCTCTAGAGCGGCTTCTAAGACAATCATAATCAAACCAACAATTCCAATCACTTTTAGAACAGGTAAGAAATCTAGATTGGTCATACCATTGGCATCTAGGGCTATTTTACAGCCAATCCCTAGTATGATAAGCATCAGTACAGATGGGATATTTGTCTTCTTGGAGAGTTCTCCAAAGAAGAAAGAAATGATAACAACCAAAGAGGCGATGATAATCTGATTATTAGAGCTAATAGCTTCCATAAGGTATATATTTGAGATAAGTATTTGAGTGTACAATAATAGCGTTAGTAAGAAAGCGTACAGCGGTAATGCCAGGTTTCGATCAAATCAATAATTTCTTTCTTATGTCCTCCTGGTCGGAGTAGTACTTTTATCTGAATCCGATTTTCCTTGATATTGTCAATAAAAGTCGGCTGAAAACTAGGATCTAAGTAAGGGACTTGGAGTAAACGAAATAAGATGTTTTGTGGGGTCAGCTTCGTAATCTCTTGATCAATAGGATGTATATTGATATAGCAATATTCTTTGGTATCATTATCAGAGACCAAACTAAATCCTTTTTGCTGAATATGGGTATAACTGAAATACTGAACACCATCAGCGGTCATAATGAAGATGCCTAAGGCATTCATTTTGTTGATATCGCCTCGTATGTTACCGACTAATACTCCTTTACCAATTCTGAAGCTATTGTCATATTGTAATAAAATTCCAGTCCAATAATTTCGGATCAGAGGAAAGAATATAGCAATGAGCAAGAGCAGAAAAATACCATTCCAGAAAGGACTCATCAACCAAAATAACGTTAGTATGATTAGGCCACCTGTCGGGACATAAAACAAGAGGATACGTCTTGAAAAGTTTTCGACCCAGCGTTTCGCAGCAGCACCTAATGCTAGCATAGGAAGACGATGATGTATGAGTCTTAATAGGAGGTACATAGAGACAATGACGATGGTCATTATCAGAAAGCTGTACCCACTGAGTGGATTCTCTAATAAATGGTTCATTCGTTTATTTTTGCAGTATTTTTTTCAAATCATTGACAATAAGGTGGTTGACTTCAATATAGCCATCCAGTTGACGGGCTAATATCCCTGTATTGAGTAGGCGACGAATAACCGTAGCATATCGAGTCTTGAAAGCTGGACCAAATAACTGACGTAGGTTATATTCGTTGGTGCGTCGACAGCGTAAGATAGTCTCCAATACCAGTCTAGAGTCATCATTTAGGAAATTGGGCAGTGGTAGATAATCCTCCAAGTGATTGCGGACGTGATTTTCATCCACAAATTTGGTGGCATTAGCCCAAATATTGAGTGCTTCGCCAATATTACCATTAGACAGTTTGTAAATTTGCTGGATAATTTTGGCAAATTTGGGCGAAGAAAGTACTTCTCCCTTCTTATTGATTAATTGCTTGTGCGTGGCAGCATGTCTAATCCAAATAGCTTGATGCAGTGCTTTCTTTGTTACAAAATTTAGATTAATTTCGGCTTGGAAAGTTCGCTCTAGATTAGAAAAATGGAACAGTTGATTGCGGCTACCTCTATTGGTAGTTACGACAAAGAAAATCTTACTCGAAAAACGATCAATGTGTTCTATTAATCCACGAATATTTTTGTACAATGGGATTTTGGGTGACCACCAAAGCTCTAAATTATCGATGATAACCATTGGTTTGTGATTAACGGCATAGCGAGCTACTATTTCAAGTGCTTCCACCAAATCATAGGTCAGGTGATGTTTTCGTCCTCCTACTTCTATATCTGTATTGGGGCTTAATCGCAGTACATTAGTTCCAAAGAATTTCTGTGCTACCGCTTCAGCAAAGACCGTTTTACCCGAAAAACGATCACCTGTTAATAAAACAGAGCCTCTGATACCATCTTTCCAACAGTTGACTAGCGTCTGAACTCGAGCAATTTGTTCGTCTCGTCCTCTAAAAAAAGAATCTCCTACGTAGCCTTTGGTCTGAAAGATATTGATATAATGAATGTTAGCTGGATCCGTTGCTCTACTTTTTAGGCAGAGGGCAATGCGTTCTGATACCCCCAAATGATGAGAGTAGGACCAGCGTTGATAAATCCCTTTTCCATAAGCCCAAAATTTGTCCAGTTGTTGTTTGCCTTTGGTTATCCAATTGGACTGTCTATTCCAGAGTCGTTGATTAATACTAGACTGTAAGGATACGGCCAAAAAATATCGTTGGTTGTCAAATATTGGATAGAGCTTAAATTCGTTATCTAGCCGTTCGTCAACTAAAGTATTGATATCTAATATATCCTTATCGGCAGTTTTGATATTGGAGCGAAAACCCATTAGTGGACGCATGATGTCGTCAATATCTTTAGCAAGTGTATCAATCCCCTCTTGCTTTTGAAGGGTGATACGATTCTGCATACTCATGATAATCATCTTGACTCCGGTATGGATATTTTCGGTTACTTCCCATATCTCATAGAGCAGGGGCAGTATTTCTGCATCCAACCATTGCATGATTTCCTTCTGTGGAGAGACAAAACGCTGTTCTATCAACCCACCTTTGGCTTTGATATATAATTTGACGGGTTCTTCGTACTGATTGACCAATTTTTTGAGCCGCTCTTTGAAGGTAATATTGTACTCATGTAGATGATAATTAGCTAGAATAGATTCAATATGATGGAGTAGATCATTAGCAAAATGAGCATCGTCATCCATTTCTTTTTGGATCACCAACAATGCTTCAATTTTACCCAGAACAGCCTGTAATTCATTTTGACACCCAGTGATACTATGACTAATCAGATCTTCAATAGAGTTGAATAAACTTTTGAGTTGCTCAAAAGTAGCATAATTTTCCTGTAGTTCTTTAGCTTGCTGTGCAAGCAGTGCTATTTGATCTCGATAGATCTCCCAAGGATTTTGTTGATGGTACCATACTGTAGCTTTTCTTTGTAGATCGGCTGTAGCCATTCCTTTTGGTACAATTTCTTGTAATTCCTTTCGGGCAGCCTGTATGCTTTTTAGAGAAAGCTTCCAGTTATTTTCTAGTGTTTCGGTGTCAAATTTTTGTTCTAATAAGCCGACTTGTCCTTTTTGCTGCTCTAGGAGTACATCTCTTAGGAGTAGGAGCAGTTTTTTGATGCGATCTGCCCATTCAAAATGGAAGTATTGTGCTATCAACCGTTGTTGTGCGGTACCTTCTTGGTTTTGCAATAGTTGCTCGAAGTCATTTCCTAATTCAATAGTATGTTGACTAATTTGCTCCATTGTAGCAACTAGTTGGTTGATTCTTGTAGCATATTGCCAATCAAAATCTCCCCAGCTCTTCAGGATATTATCTACTGAAAAAGATGGGAGGGGGCGAGGAGCATTAGATATTTCCATAGATAGTGTTGAATAAGTACTTGATAAAGTGCAGAATCGAATGTCAAGTTAAAAAATACTCTGAATGAAATCCTAATCTAAAATAGATTTTTAGCCAACTTCTTACGAATGTTTTTGGCACAAGAGTGAACTAAGCTAACTGATTCTACTTACTATTTGTTCAGTATAGGTATCAAAATTGGTAACGGAAGTTTACGCTTAGACCTGAGAAGTATCTTTTATTTCAATCCTCTTCATTTTCTTGTAGTTGCTCTACTTGGTTGGTCAGACGATTATATTCGGTTGCTATTTGATTGCGTTCAGTTTCTTCAGTTGTATTTTGTAGTTGGTCCAGTAGTTCGAGTCGACGTTCATTGATATGACTTATTTCTACTTCATTGCTACTCGGCCAGCTTTTTACAAAGGCAATACCGACTACAATTAGAGAAGCTATCAGTATGAAAGCATTAAAAATATTAGATCGCTCTTCCTTTTGTTGATCAACTATATAGGTATAGGGGTCTTTTTTTTCAAATTGATCCAGTGGTTCCATCAGAATAGTATTTTTAGTGGCAATATAAAAATGTCTCTTTGTATCTAGTCCAAGATACAAAGAGACGACCAATATGGATTAGATGTATCTAACTTTAAGTAATGAAAGAAATGGATCCACATTGAAGTGGTGGGAATCGTCAAATACCCACTAGGGATTGGCTCTGGTGAAACTATGTGATAGATTCGTTAACCCCATGCTCCATGAACAGCAAAGCCTTCCTTATTTTTAGACTACTTTTATGACTCAACTTACTTACTAAAATCAGCCCAGAGGTCAATTTGTGCACTAATACCAATGTAAGGACGAATATAAATTCTATTCCCTAAGTTTCCTCCTAGTTGACCTGCTGTTGCGGCGTCCTCTAGGAAAGTTGCTCCTGCATTGATATTAATAAATCGAAATACTTTGTAGCTCAATCCTACATACGTAGGACGTTTGAAAATAGGACCACTTATTTTAGAACCATTTACTCCCTCCAAATCTAGAACAAATACACCCGCATTAATAGCTAGATTATTTAGAAATTTTGATTTGCCACTGCGTTTAGATAATGGAAAAGCAAAGCCTACAAATGGAGCTGCACCTAGACTGACACCATTACTATTACCATCTAGATAAACCCCACCAAAACCTGCTTGTATAGCGAGTGTTCGCTTGCTTTTTTCTGTCGAATAGTTATCAATATATTTGTTGTCTGCCAGTTTGAACCAGTCCATATTCATGTACTGCTCCCATTCGAGATCTATCATTGTTCGAAACTCTTCTAGCAATTGGTCTCTATAGCTTGCCTTTGCATCATCTTTTTCTTCTTTTCCGAATAGAAGTTTGCCTTTTTTAAGGCTTGTTTTCGAAATCTGCTTTAATTTATCTTCCACCAATTCAGAGAATCCATCAAAAGGCATATTCAATCGATTACGATAATTTTTGAGCTGACGGTAGATAATGCCATCCAAATGGCGAATGATTTCTCGATGACTTTTGTTAAGATTAATTGTATTTTTATTGACAACAATAACTTGTTGTAGATAGGTATGCAGTTGTTTCTGAATAGTAGTTTGGAGTGTTTTTAATTCAGTTGCATCTATTGCCCTAAAGTATTTAATATAAATATCATATTCAGCACTTCCTTTGAGTCGATAATTCATTGGGAGCAAAAAGCGAGTACTATTGTTTTCTTTGGAGCGTTTCCAGGTAGCAGTATAGAGTGGCAATCGGTTATCTCTACCTCGGGGCTCTATTACATCTAGTTCAATAATACCGACATTCTCTGAAACATTTCCCTGTATCATGAGATGGGTTTCTGCCGGTAGCGGTTGGTTTTCACCAAAAACCGCTTTTTCATAATCAAATGCTACCCCTTTGTATTGAGCAAATGCTCCCGTGGTCGCTAAAAGTAATAGTAGCAAAAATATGCTTTTGTTCATAGTAATGATTTTATTGTTTAGAGATGGCATCTGGTGCCATCGAAGGTGGACTATCTTTGTGGATAGTCAGTTTGTTTTTAATCCAAATATCCCGTTGGGGAAATGGTATTTCTATATTATTTTGTCTAAATACTTCATCTATTCTAAATCGTAAATCGCTTTTTATTGCTTCTATATATAACAGTTCATTGCTATAGAACTGTAATTGAAAATCAAGTGAAGAGGCTCCAAAATCTGCAAAAACAACTACAGGTTTTAGATTTTTACTAACCAGGTCATGTTCTTCTGCTACTTGCAATAATAGTTTTTTGACCAATTTGGTGTTTGTACCGTAGGCAACTCCTATATTGACCCTAAATCTAGAATGATGAATATTGGAAGCACCGTGGTTGGCGACATTATTCGTAATTAGTTGTGAGTTAGGGACAACCATGGTTACTTTATCAGCTGTCTCGATATGAGAGGCACGGATACTGATTTTTTGTATCTTGCCAGCAGTACCATCTATGACGACGACATCTCCTACTTCAATTTCTCCTTCAATCAATAAAATGACACCAGAAGCTAAATCATTGAAAATTTGCTGTAAACCCAATCCTATACCAACTAATAGAGCCGCAGAACCCGCCCAGATGAGCGATAAATCAATACCAATGTTTTGAGCGATTAGTAGAAAAGTAACGGCATAAATAAGATATCGAATAAATTGCTCTAGGGCATATCGTCGACCTCTGTCTAGTCTGTTTTTCATGAAATTAGAATTCCTCAAAAAACGCAAGGTCATTCGCAGAACTATTCTGGACAGGATAACGGTTAGTATTATACCAATAATAGTAACAGGCGTAATCGTATAGGTACTGACTGTCAGAATCTCGTATTCTAAAATTTCTTTTATTTTCATAATCTATAGTAACGCAAATTTTGTTGCAGGAGGAAAAGTTTTCATGAAGTTTGGTCAAAAAGAGACCCTATGAATTTTAAACAACTTCAAATTGTAAATTAACTTAAAATAATAAATATGTCAGAAACAGTTCAAAAAAACAGTAATCCTATTTTAAAAATTGCATTAGGGGTTATTGTCGTCCTACTAGTAGGAACAATCATTTATCGTTTATTAGGGGTTATTGTCGTCGCTCTTCTACTCTTCATTAATAGAGATTTGGTCAAAAAGATTTTCGATAAAATATTACAACTCTATCAAACTAACCCCCTTTACGGAATTGGAGCAACTATTGGGGCTTTTGTTTTATTTTCGCCTTTTACGGTTTTTCTATTTTTCCGAACACTCTATACAATTTTTACAGGCAACGTACCTGTGACTAACAAAACGAGTACAGATAAAGTTGTGATTGATATTACACCTAAAGAGGATACCCAAAAAAGAACTCCTCGTACCGATGGAATGATGACTATGGATGAAATTAGAGCCCAGTTGAGAGATCAAGATGATGCTATCTAAATAACTTTTTTGAAGAGCACTAATGCTCTTTATATCCCTTAGATGTTGTAAAGGAAATAAAGTCACTAATTAGAGGAATTTATTTTTTCTAATTGCTTCGAAATTTTGCGGCACTTATATTGAAAAGCAGCCGTATTCGCTTTGCCGTATTCTTCCATGACTAACAAAAGTTCTGGTATAATATCAGGATATTTTTTAGCAAGTGTCGCTAATACTTCTAATCCATAAGACTTGACGGCGACTTTGATGTCCTTGTCCATTATCCATAACAGTAGTTGGTCTAATACAAGTCCTTCGAGAGCTTCTGGCACCCCTACTAACATTAGCCACTTTGTTAGGGTTCTTTTGAAACCTGTGACCGAACAGCTATTTCTGATCTCAAAGCAAGGGGGAATGAGAGGAGCAATTTGAGCTGGATTTAATTCGCATACGTCGCCCATAGTCCATAGGAAACGAGTGGCAATTTTGTGTTCTGCTTCCAAGAGTGGTAGCCAATCTATCAGAATAACTTTTTTTTTGACTAAAAGGCGAGCCCAGCGTTTTCGATTGGCACTACAATCGTCCTCTAACATCGATGCTTGAAAATCTTGTAATAATGAAATAGACATGTGTTTAAGATAAAGGGTTTGTTTAGTATCTTCGCAATGGAGTTGCTAGAAACAACATCATAAGATTAATTACAAAAGTAAAATAATGAAACATATAATTGTAGGGAGTATCTTTTTTTTATTGGCAATCAGTGCCTGTAACACGAACAAAGAGATTGCTTTTAATCGAACCGTACCCCAAGGAATTAATATCGACGGGCAAACTACAGAATGGCAGCAGCCATTGGATAAGCCTGTAGCACATATGGATATCCAGTGTGCGATTGCTAACGATGAAAATACCCTGTATGTATGTGCTCGAATAGCAGATAAAGCTGTACAGCGTCGAATAATGTCTTTGGGGATGACCATTTGGATTGATACCTTGATGAAAAACCGTGAAAAAGTAGGAGTAGGATATCCTATCGCCCTTAGCGAAGCAGATATGCAACGAATAGCAGTAGAAGCTCAGGATGGAGATCAGTTGGATCCTAGAGCATTGGACAATGCGTATGCAAAAACATTAGATGAATTTGAACTGATAGGATTGGCAGAAGAAACTGTACGAGTGTCTAATTTGGCTTCATTAGATATGAAAGTAGCGACGGCATTTGATCATGTAGGGGCGATGGTTTGTGAACTCAAAATTCCACTTTATCATCTTTGGAAGCAAAAGATTGATTTTAACGAAAATTTCAGTGTAGGGATCAAAGTAAATCCACCACCTAAAGATGCAGCAGAAGAACCAGGGCTATTTGATGATCCTAATCAAAATGGAATCACTCGTAGTAGTCAACAAAACCCCATGATGGGAGGCAATGGACTGCCAGGGCAACAACCCAATCAATCTAGACAGCGAATGCGTATGACCAGCGAGAGTACAGGGGTGTGGTACAGGACAACATTGGTCAACCCTATACGAGCCAAGTAGTTTTGTATAGCGTAAATGAAATAATATGCCCTTTTTTGTCGGAAGATATTCCCGAAAAAGTGTACCTTTGCATCCAAATAAAACAAGGACCAACTACTTGTGAATAATACATCTTCAAAAAATATCAAGAAATGAGCGACAACAAAGCAAAAATTATTTACACCAAAACAGACGAAGCACCTTTTTTGGCTACACAGTCTCTATTACCTATCATCGAAGTATTTACAGATGCAGCTGGTATAGAAGTAGAAACGAGAGATATCTCTTTGGCAGGTAGAATTCTTGCTTTGTTTCCAGAATATTTAACAGCAGAGCAAAAAGTCAATGATGCTCTTTCTGAGCTAGGTGATTTAGTGAAAGAGCCAGAGGCAAATGTTATTAAATTGCCAAATATTAGTGCTTCTATTCCTCAGCTAACTGCTGCTATCAAAGAATTGCAAGCAAAAGGTTATGCTCTTCCTGATTATCCAGAGGATCCAAGTAACGATGAAGAGCTTGCTATCCAAAAAACATATAACAAAGCGAAAGGAAGTGCTGTAAACCCAGTATTAAGAGAAGGAAACTCAGACAGACGTGCTCCTAAGCCTGTCAAGCAGTATGCAAAAAATAACCCACACCGTATGGGAAAATGGGAGTCTAGTTCTGAATCACATGTAGCGACTATGGAAGCGGGCGATTTCCGTCATAACGAAAAATCGACTACTCTACAGAATGACACCACAGCAACTATACAGCACATCGCTGCTGACGGTACTGTTACTGTACTAAAAGATGGGATTGCTTTGCTAAAAGGAGAAGTAATTGATGGTACTTATATGAGTAAGAAAGCTCTATTGAGCTTTTTAGAGACTCAGATTAATGATGCGAAAGAAAAAGGGTTGTTATTTTCATTGCACATGAAAGCAACAATGATGAAAGTATCTGATCCTATTATTTTTGGTCATGCTGTACGTATTTTCTTCAAGGATTTATTCGAGAAGCATGGTAGTACATTCGAGAAACTAGGAGTAGATGTCAATAATGGTTTCAATGACTTGGTTTCTAAATTAGAGGAACTTTCTGCAGAAGAAAAAGCAACTATCGAAGCAGATATCAAAGCAGAAATGGCTGCTAGACCAGCAGTAGCAATGGTAGATTCAGATAAAGGAATCACTAACTTGCATTTTCCTAATGATGTGATTATAGATGCTTCTATGCCTGCTATGATCCGTACTTCTGGACAAATGTGGAATGCAGAAGGAAAAACCCAAGATACCAAAGCGGTAATTCCTGATAGTAGTTATGCACCAATGTATCAGGTAGTAATGGACTTCTGTAAGAAAAACGGAGCTTTTGACCCGACAACAATGGGTACAGTAC
>CAYOJF010000055.1:0-26416 GCA_964404215.1 uncultured Aureispira sp.
CTAATGTAACTTATCCATGATCCTCACGGACGTGACGGAGGGGGCAATGGAAAGAAGAAATTAAACAAATTTGTTCCACTCTTAGATTGTGAAATACAGATTTGAAACAAATCATTTAGGAGACCACTGTATCTAAGATCAGATGACAGTAGCCTCTTCAATCAAAGGTAACTCTACAATAAAGTCGGTTCCTTTTCCAACTTCTGATTCAAAATAAATACGTCCTTTAGCCATTTCTACAATTTTTTGTGACATGGCTAAACCAATGCCAGTACCAGATGATTTAGTGGTAAAGTTAGGGACAAAAATATCGTCAGCTTGTTCTTCAGGTATCCCGGTGCCGTTATCCTTGACGGTGATAATCGCAGTGGTACTAGTGGCTACTAATTGAATTTGTATAATACCAGGTTGTTCTTCAGGGATAGCTTGTACGGCATTTTTGAGTAGATTATTGAGTACACGCATTATCTGCGTTTTATCTGCGAACACAAAACACTCCTTTTCGGACATATCCAATGATATTTGCATATTTTCCTCTTCTCTAAATAATTCATAAGCATTACTTACTAGCGTATTGAGATGCAACTTTTCGTTGTTGGCAGTAGGCATTTTTGCGAAATTAGAGAACTCAGAAGCAATATGTGCTAAGCTATCAATCTGTTCGATCAAGGCAGAAGCTACTCGATTAACCATTTTTTGAGCTTTCTCAGGCTTGGTATTAACTACTCGTTGGAGTAGTTGGATGTTGAGTTTCATGGGGGTGAGCGGGTTTTTGATCTCATGGGCGACTTGTTTCGCCATTTCTCGCCAAGCAGATTCCCGTTGCGAGCGGGTGAGTTTTTTTGTATTTTCTTCTAGCTCCTTAATCATGTGATTGTATCGCTCGACCAATTCACCGATTTCATCTTTATTTTTCCATTCGATAGGTTCATTTTTT
Organism: uncultured Aureispira sp.; assembly: GCA_964404215.1. GTDB lineage: Bacteria > Bacteroidota > Bacteroidia > Chitinophagales > Saprospiraceae > Aureispira. Next base: position 938 of record CAYOJF010000055.1, read on the forward strand.
TGTCCCAGTTGTACTTTATCCAATTTTTCGCCAATAACAGATAGTGGATTGGTGACAGAACCAGCTATAATAAAGGCTGCCACCCCTGCTAATAAAAGGAATAGAACATAGACATTAAGCAAGGCTCCTAAGAACTTGATAACATCCTGTGAGCCTAGGTTGGTATTACTAGCCAAATCATAGGGTAGATTCAAAAAAGCAATCGTATTACCTTCCTTATCTTTGAGCGGAACATAGGCGGAGAGGTATTCAAACTCATTAATAATTTCGGACTGAATAACCTTACTTTGTTGTTCTTGTTTTAGCTTAATGAAGGCAGAGGGATTCATTTTTTTGCTAATCAGATGCCGCTCAAAAATAACCTTTTCAGAAGAAGAAATCAAATCACCATTGAGAGCATAGATGTTGACATCTATTTTATGAATATCAGCTAATTCTTTAGCATCAGGTAGTTTGATAATAGAATCTTGACTTTGGTTGAGTTGCCAGCTAGCTGTTTTAGCAGTTGTAGTCACTTTACGGAGTAGTCTTGATTTGTGATAATCCATATAATCATAGCGATAGTATAGAATGGTAATCAATGCTATCGCAATAAAAGAGGATAGCGTTACGAGCAAGATTCCTTTTTGAATTTGTTCTCTCAGGGAGTTTTCAAACTTAATTTGAAGCAATTCCTTTTTAGTTAGTTGACGGAATAGTACATCAACTAATTGAACACTTAGGAGTAGGAATAGTCCAAAACAGAATAAATACGCAAAAACTGAAATACTTTGATAGAAATTAAAACGAGGCAATTGGATAATACTAATATTGTTGGGCTGTTCTTTATCTCTATAGAGGAGGTAGTTAAATTGTCCATCATTGGTAGCTTTTATAATCAAAAAACTTCCAGCTTTTGGTTTAGGAAAGTTGTAAGGTAGTTCTGCTTTGAATATAGAACCATTGGTAGCCACACGACTATCAAATTTATATAAAGCATAGGTGTAATCAGCAAAGATGTTTTCTAGACGATCTTTGTTTCGACTGAGTAACTCTACGTAAATATTAGATTTTTGGAAACTCTTTTTAGGAGTCAATTCTATAACAATATAACCTAATAAGGATTCTCCTTGATAAAGAGGAATCTTAGCGATATAGGAAAAATTTCCACTCGGGTTGGAGTAAAAGCTTAGAAATTCACTATTAGTCTTGTAACTATAACGCAACAGTGTCGCAATTTCATCATAGGGTCTTTCTTCTCCTCTATATTCTTTGTTTTCATTGGTGTAAATGTGGGCACTGTAATCATATTTTCCGAAAAAATAGTTGTCCAAATAGCGATAGGTAAGCAGGTTGACAGCTTGGCGACGAGGAGATGGTGATAGTGGGTTGTTGAGAGATATTTTGAGTGACCCATCTGTCATGATTTGAGGGGCCAAAACATTGAAAATATTCTCTGTGTTAAGATCTCGTTCAAAAGCTAATGCTTTTGCATAATCTTTTCGGAGATTTATCTTTTTATCAGCATTGGCATTTTCAATGACTAAGGTCAATAGAGCAGCGAAAAACAGAATCCAAATACTGACCCAAGCTAAAGAGGTAGCTTTGTTTTGAGTATATCGGTAGAGTAATAGTAATTGGACCGCTCCAAAAAAACAAATTAATAGGATATCTATAGGAGGGAATTCAAAATATGTAATTGCTACTACCGTTAGTAGTAATACCCCACCAAAACTCATGATTCGCTCTGCTGGCGATACCTTAAATGTATTGGTAGCAACAGTGGTGTAATAGGCAATAAAAAATTGAGAAATTGTCAACATACCAATCCCCAATAAAGCCCAGAAAGTAAATGTTTCTATTTGAGCAAAATTATCAAAGTTAAATGATAAATAAGAAGAAGAAATGATGTCTCGAACCGCAAATTGGAGAAATGAAATGCCACCGAAAATAGCACCAAAGTTAAGGGCTACCAACGTCAAACGTTGTTTTTTTTCTTTAGGAATAAGATAGTTTTTCTGTAACTCTCGTCCAATGAAAATAGCGGTAATCGTCAGTAAGGTCATGTCGATTAAGAAATCACCCAAAGAGTATAACCAAGTATTGTTGGTGTCAGAGACTCTATAGTTGAAAATACGGTAATCATAAGCTAACCTAGGAAAGTCGTAGAATATACTGAGTAGTCTCAGAAAACTAACTCCCAGTACAAATGTACCTAGTGCTGTAAACAGATACCTACGTTTAGCGATCTGGGCACTGATGGTGTACAGGAATAGGATAAGTCCTATACTACCCAATAAATACAATAAACCTGCGAATAGAATATACCATGCATGAGGACTATTTTCCTGAGCTTTTACGTATAGAAGCGTATTGCCTGCTTTATCTTTGATACTATAATTATTTTTTTTCTTGCTAATCGCCGTTTGTTTTGAAAAATCAATAGGCATCAGAGGAAAGTAATCTTGTAAATAATTATTGGTGATAGAATAGTGTTTATATGTGGGAATAAGGGCAACTAGGTTGTAGTAATAGATTTTACCATCTATTTTGAACTCATAAGGACGTGTTTTTTTTAGATAAATGGATTCCGCAAGTTCATATTTTTCATCACTAGCTTTGTCGGTGTATTGAATATGGGATTTGAAAGGCAGTGTTTTGTTATTGTTCCAGTAAATAATAGAATCGTTATCATTATAAATAATAACAGTGTAGGGTTTGTCAATATATTTTTGGATGGTATCATTAAGAATATATCCTTCAATGGCGTTGACTAAAAATGTACTATTGCTAAATAATTCTGAAATTTCTTCTTCTGTCCGATGTAACTCTGCTTCTAAATCAATTTGATTTTGAATAATATCCAAGTCACTTTTAGCGACTTGTTCGATCATACTTCCTAGACCAAAACACACTAGTGAAAGCAGTAGAAATAGACTGATTTTAGATTTAGTTAGTTGGAGGAAGGTGTTTTTCATAAGACAAGGTAGTGTGAAAATTAGTAGGCAATAAATACTATATGATATACTTAATTTCCTTATTTAGAGCCAGTATTATTACTGTTTTTAAAATAAAAATCATCTTCTACAGAAGAGCTTTCCCACGGTATTTGTTGTCCTTTGGATGATTTTCGAACGTTTTTACGTACTTGCTTAAATACATCTTCTAGGCCTAGGCTTTTTGTTCCTAGTGCTTTGAGTAGTTCTTGCGTGTAAAGTCCATTGGTTCCTTCTCCATCTAAGGCCGCAAAGCCAGGTGCGGTAGAAAAGGCAATAAATGTGTTGTAAGGGGCAGAGCCTACGGCAGCTAATCCATTGTAACTACTATATTTAGATTTTTCAAACTCTTCTTTATAAGGGTTGTCTCTACAGGCATCTAGAATAAGGATGTTCATATCATTTTCAGCATATTCAAGTTCTACCAACACCCGCCCTAAGTCAACAGATTCGAATTCTATATCTTGTGCCTTTTTGATATCAGCATTGACAGGAACTAAATAGTTGTGTCCCTCACATTGGAGCCCATGACCAGCATAATAGAATAGTCCAACACCTCCTCTTTCTTTGAGTTTTTGACCAAATTCTCTAATAGCTTTTTTAGTTGTTTTTTGATCCAAATCTGTGTAAACATAAGCATCAAAACCTGATCGTTGCAATTCTTCTGCTACAGCAATAGCGTCATTGACGGGGTTTTTGAGTGGAGCTTGTGCATAAGCACTATTACCAATGATTAGAGCTGTCCTTTTTTGCTCTTGATCAATATTGGCAAGTGCTTTAAAATACTGCCCTACATATTTTTTGTTTGGGGGTGTTTTTTCTTTGAAAGGATCGTTACTGTCTGTATTGTCTACTGTTACTATTGTAGTAGTTTTTTCTTTTAACTTGCGTTTTAGTTTACCTTCTTTCCAGATACCTTTTTGTTCGGTTCCGTTAGCAAAGACGTAGGTTCCTTCTCCATTTTTTTTATGATTCTCATATTCACCAATGTAAGTGTCTCCATTTGCCCACTTAAAGGTCCCATAACCATGCCTTTTGGATTTCAGCCATAGACCATTGTAAATATCTCCATTTTTATAGTGATAAACACCACGACCATCTGGTAGACCATTTTTAAATTCGCCAATATACTTATCGCCATTAGAATAAATATAACGTCCCTTACCATTTTTGCAGTCACCAGTGGTACATCCATCCTGGGCTAAAACGATATTAGTACCGAGTATCATACTGAAGAGAAAAATAAAGAGTGAATGGTTGAGATGTTGCATGATTAAGAGCTTATTAGATATTATAAAATATAGAGAGAACATAGGATTTTGTATGGAAATAGTTGAAGCTAAAAATACAATTATCATTCCATTTCATTTAGTGTATTTTAGTCTTTTGTTTCGCTAGGAGGTCGTTCTTGTTGGATGGTGTCTTTTATTATTTTTTCAATAGGTTCGTCTATTGGAGTGAGGACATCAATTGGAGATGGATTTTCTTCCTCTTCATCTTCTAGAGTAGTTGGCTCAAGTACGGCTGTATTATTAGTAGCAGATGTACTACGTACGGCAAATGCTTTGGGCATAATCGTATATCCTCTATAACTAGTGAGAGCCCGAATAAATTCAGCTCCTAAGAATATAATTTGAGCGGAATAGTAAACCCATACCAATACAACTATCAAAGACCCAGCAGCCCCATAAGCAGAGATAACGGTGGCTTGTTTGAGGTATAATCCAATCAGTAACTCTCCGACCCAAAATAGGGCTGAAGTAAATAATGCACCACTCAATACATATCGCCAAGGTATTTTGACAGCAGGTAAAATACGATACAATAGTATGAAAAATAGCATGATTAAGACAATGGATAAAACAAAATTGAGTGCAACTAGAAAATAGTCAGTAAAATATTCAATGTATTTAATTAAGAACGAAAATGTAGCGGGTATTTTGCTAATAACAAACTCTTCGTTAGCACCGATGTAGTTGCTTAGTTCTAGCAAAACAGCATTCATGATAATAGAAACAATCAGTAATCCTCCCATGCTAAAAATCATTCCTAAAGATAGAAGTCGATTGATGATTGTTTGTAAAATACTATCCCCTGTATTTTCAATTTCCCGTACCTGAAAAATCATATTGAGTGCTTCTTGCAGGGCATAAAAAAGCCCTGTTGCCACAAACATCAATAGAGAAATACCTAGTACCGTAGCCCACCAGTTGGTTTCTATTGTACCTGTGTTTTTGACAGCCGCTTCTATTTGGAGGGCAGCATCTTGACCTACAAAATCAACGATAGAGCCATAAATTTCTCCTTTGACAGCCGCATCTCCCAGTAAAAAACCAACTAGACCAACAATAATAATAATGATAGCTGGTAGCGAAAAAATGGTATAGTAAGCTAATGCTGCTCCTAGTCGAGATACTCGTCGTTTATTGTAGTTGTTTATGGTATCTGCTAGGACAGTATAGATTGGGTGAAACCAAAAATAGACCAATTGATGATGGTATATTTTTGATATAAAATTCTTTATATGTTGTATCAATCTATTCATAACATGATTCTAACAGGATTGCTCCTCCCATTCCTAGTCCAGCCCCTGTGGCAGCAATGCCTCGTTTGATAGCAGGATCTCTTTTGATTTGATGAGCAAGAGAAACTACAAGTCTAGCAGCTCCCATACCTATAGGATTACCCATTGAAATACAGCCTCCATTTCTATTCAGTTTTTGAGGCGAAATATTGATTTTTTTTAAAAAAAGTAAAGGTTGCAAAGCAAATGATTCATTGATTTCAAAACTATCAATACTTTTTGCATCTAAATCTATTTTTTCTAAAAGCTTTTGAGTGGCAATACTCGCACCAAAACTCATTTCGGAAGGATCACAAGCAGCAATAGCCCAATTACTAATGATGGCTATTGGTTTTAGTTGATATTGCTGTACTATTTTTTCAGAAGCTAACAATACCATAGCAGCACCATCTCCTACTCTTGCTGCGTTTCCTGCTGTAATGTAATTCCCATCAGGGACTAATTTAGGCAATTTTGATAATAAATTTAAAGATAAGAGGCGATGTTGTTCGTCTCTTTGCCAAACTTTATTTTTTAGATCCTGTGTGGGAATAATCTCAGTCGCCCAAGTTTGTTCTGTTAGTGCTTTTTCGTAGCGTAATCGACTATCGTGAGCGTATTGATCTTGTTGTTGTTTATCAATGTTATATTTCTGAGCGACCAATTCAGCTGTTTGAGGCATAGATAAAGGTGGACAAGTAGCATCAATAGCTGGATTAATAAATCTCCACCCAATCATACTGTCTACTTGCTCTCCAGTTATTTTGTTTTTTACTAGAGGACTGCGGCTCATACTTTCTACCCCTCCAGCGAGTACACATTCGTTTTCGCCTGTCCAGATAGTTCTCGCACCACTTACAATAGCTTCTAAGCCAGAGGAGCAAAGAGAGTTGAGGGTAACAGCAGTAGTAGAAAACGGGAGTTTTGCTAACAGACTCGCCATACGAGCAATATTCCTATTGTCTTCTCCTGCTTGATTAGCACACCCTAACAATACCTGATCAATTATGGTACTGGGGAGCTTATTGGTTTGCAAAATTGAGGTGATAACAGACGCCGCCATATCATCAGGACGTTGATTGGAGAGGATGCCATTGAGTTTCCCAATAGGAGTACGTAGAGCATCTATTAAGTATATTTTACTGTTTTTATTGTTCAATTCTACTAAAATATTAATTTTGCACAAAGGAATGAAAATAATAGAGACTTTCTAAGCATCGGAACACAAAGATGCAGGATTTGTTAAGAAAGAGAAAAAAACTTAAGTAATAGGACAAAAATAGACTTGTTTTGATGCGAGAACATTTGTTATTTTACTTAAATATTTTAGGAAGAACCTCTACTAAGAAAGAGGTAGTTTAGAGGATAATAAAAAAAGATATTTTATTTAGACAGGAAGATAGATTTTAAATACTTCTATAGACGTTATTAGGAATAGTTTCGTATAGCAAGAAAAAGATGTTTTCTTACCTTTAGAGAACTTTATTCGTAATAACGTCTTACATAAAAAACAAAAAAAATGATACAACGGATTCAGACAATTTATTTATTTTTTGCCTCTTTGTGTGGTTGGGCGTTATTCGGATTGCCTTTTGCTACGGCGACCCCTACTACATCAGGTATTCTACAAGATGGTGCCTTCAATATATATGACAATATCGGTCTCCTTGTTTTAGCAGGGGCGATGGCAGTTATTGCTTTGTTGAGTATATTTTTGTTCAATAATCGAAAACTACAGATGAATGTAGGCAAGCTGAACCTAATAATTGGTTTTGCCCTGATGGCTTGGGCAGGGTATTGGTTTTTTGAAGTAACTGAAATAGCAAGTTTCGGAATAGGATTAGTATTTCCTGTATTATCTTTATTGCTGACCTTGATTGCCAATAAAAACATATTGAAAGATGAAAAGCTAGTCCGTTCGGCAGATCGACTCCGATAAAGGCAAGAACATTTCTAGAGCTCAACCTTGAAAAAAGCTGCAAGAGAAAATTAATTATTTTCTTCTGCAGCTTTTTTATTTCTATAATCAACATTGGCTCCCAATAGTAATAGAATGATATTAGGGATGGCAATTCGCCAAAAATCACCTACCATTTCATTTTTATTTTCTTTCAGATCTCTCTCAGGGTTTTCATCAATACGGATTTTTTTCTCATCAGGCAGGGCAAGTTTATCTTTTTTGAAATCTTCAAACTTAAACATGATAATGGCAGCACCTAATATACCAATTATAGTCGTTAGGTAGAGCCATCTAGTGGGGAAATTAGGACGCATGAGTTTATGCATGAATAGCCCCATAGAGATGAGCGTAATCACATAGAAAGGCATGATGTAAGGCAGCATTTCAGACATATTGATCAGCTGAACATTAGGGGTTCCTTGAGCAAAGGTAATCGTTGTGGTACTGATAAATAAAAATACTGTAAGGATATATTTCATAAGTGTTTTTTAGAATTTGAAGGCACAAGATAATTAAAATCAGATGCTAATATACTGGTCATTAAACATCAATTGAGAGAGTAGGGTTTATTTTTTGAATTTTGTTTCTTTCTTTGATAGAATATTGGTATTTTGTATGTGAATTAGAATTTTAAAACTAACTACTTAGTGCAATATTATGGCTGATCCAATTAATATCAAGGAAAAAATCAAAGAAGGTAAAGTTTGGGGGAAACTGAAAGATGGTTTTGGCGAGGTGAAGTTGAGAGCGATTAATGGAGCAAAAGAATTCAGTGAGGCAGTTAACGATGTTCCAGTAAGCATTAATAACACACTCAAGGGGCTGTCTAATGCGGGAAATACACCAGAGTCAAAACAAAACGCTTCAGAAGAAGAACAGCCAAACCAAGAGGTAGAAGTAAAGAAACCAGAGAGTAAGGTAGAACCTATTGGTGGCCCAGAAGGTAGTAGTTTTGATTCAGAGGGTAAAGCACCACCTGCTTCAGTGACAGTAAAAGGAACACAGGAAGAAAAAGGGATAGTCGCAACAGAGAATCCTGTCGAAGAAGAGCAAAAAAAGGAAGCAGTTCCTGTTAGTGAAAAAGTGGAAGGAGAAAAAGAAGAGGCAGTCGTAGAAGCTGATACAGGGATAGAGGGGAGTAAACTAAATATGGAGGAAGAGAAAGATGAAGAAAGTAATGAAGGTAGTGACCAAAAAGGAGAATTGGAAGATATCAAAAAAATGGTTTCGGAATCAACAGAGAGTAATGCTGAAACGAAAGGTATCATGCCTGATAAAGAAAATTCACATGGTACGCCAATAGGTGCTTCCAATAATGAGGATGTTGTCAAAAAAGAAGAAGATAGAATACTAGATGAGATTACTTTTGGAGAAGAAGATGTGGAACCCGAGAAAGAAGAGTCAGTGATTTCAGATAACAAAGGTCCAGGTATGGGAGCTCAGCTTCAGAGTGAAGAGTCAGCTGAAGAAGAGGCGGAGGATGAAGTGGAAGAAGAAATTGATGAATATGAAGTTAATATTGCTGCTGGTGTTCGCGAAGGTAAAAATGTAGGACGTAGTAGTGGTTTCGGTGCAATTATTCTTTTTGATAAAATGAATGGAGAAGAAACAGGGGATGATGAAACAGGAGCTCAGAATGAAGCAGAGGAGAATAAAATGACGAAACCATTTCCTGCTGAGGATTCAGATGGAGCTAATTGGAAAATGGCTAAATTTGAAGAGGCTAAGAAGATAGACCAAGATGCAGAAGGATATTATGATGGATTTGTAACTGGGTACAACCAAGGATACAATGAAGGGGTTGCTCTAAAGCAATCTATGGCAGCACAGGAGGCTAACAAAGCCCAAGAAGCTAAGTTGGCAGATCCTAATTACAAGGCTGGTTCAGAGTTGGGGCAAATGACAGGAGCTTTAGCAGCCCAAAACAAAACAGATTTAGAGTATACCTCTGCTAGTGGTGAAAATTATAAGACACAGGTAGCAGACGCTAGAACCAAAGCTTTTCAGGGACAAGATCCTAATGGGAATGTAATGGGCGAAGAAGAACAAGGGGTTAAGTTTAAGAGCGGTTTTGTAGAAGAGTATAATAAAACTTATAAAGTAGCAGAAGAAAAACAACGAAAAGGACCTAGTCATGAAGAGAGGTTAGCAGACCCTGATTTCCGAAAGGGATACGAGCAAGGCAATCAACTAGGAAGAGGAGAAGGTGATACAGAAGCTCTGCAAAAAGTAAAAGAGTCTCACTTTACACCAGCTGCAGCCCAAAAAGAAAAATCAGATGAAATCTACAAGAAGGAGAGAGGTGGTTTTATCTATGGTTTTAACGCAGCTAATTATCAACTTAAAGCCGAAAAAGAAGCTGCAGAAGCAGCAGAACATAAGAAAAAGATTGCTGATCCATTTTTTAAGCTAGGATATGCTGCGGGGAATATGAAAGGTGTTTTATTAGCTGTATTTCCTGGGGAAGATATTTTATCAAAGTCAGATGCTGAGCTTGAGGAAGCAGGGGTGGGTTTTAAATTACCAAAGCATATCAGAGATGCTATAGCAGTAGATGGAATACCAGAGGATACCACTGCTGTCGCTACCAGAGCAGAAGAGGGGACTGAGGAATATGACAAGCAGAAAGAATATTTTGCAGAAGCTTATTACTCAGGTCAACGCAAGGGATATACTACAGGGAATCAACAAAAAGCTCATTATAAAGCTAATGCTTACAGATTGAATCCAGACTATGTTAATTTCATGAAAAACACAGTTCCTGTGAACGTTTCAGAAATGGAGGAGGGGAAAACTGAACAGCATCTTAACGTAGGGCAAGTGATTGCTTATGGTAAGTATGAAATTAATAAACTAGATGCTGATGATCCTAGTAAGGCAGAGCTACAGGGGCTACTAAGTACAGCTGAAAACCAAGTAAGTGCCAATGATTCAGAGCATTATCAGGCGGCTTATAGAGATTCGTATAATGATTTGACTAAGCAAATTACGACTGGAAGTGGAAAATTTGGAAAAGCGTTGAAATCTGGAGAGAGATTTCAGCAATATATGGGGAAATCGACCGAGGAGAAACATGCTTATGAACTTGGATATGGAATAGCACAAAAACAACTAGAGAAAGAAGCGACTATTAATAAATTAAAACGTAAGTCAAGAGAAGAACGTCAAGAATTGAAAGCAGCCCTAATGGGATCCATTCATACAGCTTTAGAGAAGGCCGAAGCTCAATTAATCAGCTCTTATGGATACGATAAAGAGACAGATGCCAAGGCGATTAAAAAGACTCATCAGTTTTTGATTAATGGGTATAATGCTACCATTTATAATAGAGATAAGGAATCAGAGGAGACTAAAATGGGCAATAATGAACGAGAGTTGCAGGAAAAACTCGCAGATGAACTTAGTGACGCTAAACTTGATCAGCAAGGGGCAAAAGAGGCAGAAAGAATTTTCAAACAAGGGGCAGCTGATGGATATAACCATGCTTTTAGCTTCTACAAAGAATGTCTTGATAAGAAGGTGGAAGATTTACCTAGATATTATGATGATACAAAGAAATTTGAAAATGCAAAAGAAAATGTTGGAAAACAACTATTAGCCATAAAAAAGGAATCAGGGGGAGATTATCTGAGAGGAAAGAATGATATTAAATACGGTAGAATACTTGGATTTTACACGCAAGGGTATAATTTCTCTTCTGAAGTGAGTCTTGATCAAGGAATGAGTGCCCCAATTGAGAACAGTAAAAGTACGACTAGTGATAAAAACTTTGGAGCAAAGAAAGGTGATTTAGATGGTCGGTCTTATGCATTAGGATATATTTGTGGCAAAAAAATAGCTCAAAATAGAGATAAGAAAGATTTTGATGAAGTTAGGTTTAAGAAAAATTTTGAAAAGAAAGCTGCTCAAGAAGAAGCCTTTAAAAAAGGTTTTATAGATAGTGAATACCAGGCAAGCTATGATAATTTTGCTGATACAATGATCGCTAAGGATAGTAGTGTTGCAGAAGTTTTTGCGGAATCTTCGGATACTAGTGGCGTATCAGGTACAAAGGCATCTAATGATGCAGATACTGCAGCTAAAATATGGGAAGTAATTTCTGCTTATAATGCAGGAACAGTTGCCAAGGATGCTGAAATACAACAATTTAGTTATTTTGATGGTAAATCAGATTTTGATGTAGATATTAATGCTCGTACTGCTGAAGATTTGATTCATAATAAGGACACTTACATAGAACAAGCAATAGATCGGAAAAGACGAGATTCAACTCAGAGTTATAGACGTGATCTAGCAAGTGAAAAGGGACTAGATTATTATAGGTTGGGAAGTAGTGAAAAGGCTAAAATTAATAAAGAGGCAGATACTTTACTAGATACTTACATGAAGGAGTTTGGAACCGCTTATCGTTCCAAAGTAGCTATTGTTATGCAGGTTTCAGCAGGTATTTCTTTGGAAAACTGGTACAAGGCTGTAGGTTGTAGGGATGGATTTGTGCGAATTGTAGGGAGTAATGAAAAATTACCTTCTGAACTCAAAGATATAGTAGTGGAAGATGAAGCAAATTTGGATAAGCAAAACCCACACTATATTCAAGGAAATGAAGAAGGAGCAGCTCTTGGTATCAAGTTTAAAACAGGATTGATTACAGAAGATGAATTGAATGAAAATTTGGATGACTCTTCGTATGTAGACACAGGATACAAGGAAGCCAAGACACAGGGGGCTCAAGCAGGTAAGTTTGCAGCTTTGCAAGAGAATTATTATGAACAAATTCCAACACCATATGAAGACGTTTCTGCTGAAACAGGAGATATTCCTCAAGAGATTAAAGATGTTTACTATGAGAGTTATTGGAAAACAAGAGATAGTAAAGCAGGGGAAATAGAAGGTCTGAAAGCTGCAGCATCAGAAGGACAAGAGGATGATTATGCAATCAAAGATCTGTATGTAGTATTAGAAGATAATACTTCTAAAACAGAAAAAGGTAAGAGAGGAGTACGTTATGCGGATATATTTGAAAATTCTTTTGTCAACGCAAGAGAGGCAGGAAAGATTAACGGGAATGCGGAAGAATTACTCCAAGAAAAACAAGGGGAAGAAGTAGAAAATATCCAAACAAGAGATCAAAAAATAGAGCAAAAGGCAATAGAGGTGGCAATTAAAGATGCTCAAGATAAAAGTCAGCCTAAAGAACCTAGCCAAGATTATAGAGCGGCAATGGGATTGAAAGCTTCTATGACTCATGAAAATACGGTTTCAAAAGAATTAGAACTTTCATATATAGATCACTATTGGGCGGCTAGAGATGAAAAAGCAGGCGAGATACAGGGAATACAAATGGTACTTGATGCACAAAAAGGACGTCATGCAAAAGCAGAAGATTATGCAGATCCATTAGATACACTTGTAGTGAAGGAAGCAGAAAATGAGGGTAGTAATGGTGGAAGTATGATGACTGATAAATTAACGGATGTCAGTAGTGCCGATAGTCGAACTATTGGTGGGAAGAGAAAAGGTATTGGTGCTGATTCTTCTGCTAGTAAAACTATTGGAGGTGGAAAAGGAGGCAGCTTAGATAGCCCTATTAGTGACAGAGTAGACACAGACAACCCTATGTCAATTCATTATGTCTACAAGCCGACAAAAAAGGGGTATCATAATAAAGAGTGGTTTGACATTGCATTTGAAGAAGGGAGGAAAAAGGCAGAGAAAATCCAAGAAGACAAAAATGCATTACAACATTTGGCATGGGAGGCTAAAACTGCTAATGCTGCAGATGCTGCCGAGCATATTCAAAAGAAAAAAGGAGAGGAGATTGATGTTATTTATAAAAAGGCTTTTGAAGAGGCTGAACGACAGGCTAGTAAGGCGGCATTAGAGGGAGCTTATTTTATAGCAGCAGAAGAAATGGGCGTGAAAGAAAAGTTGGAGGAATTGAAAAATTCAGGACAACTAGAGCAAAAGCACCCTAGATTATATGAATTGATGGGACTTAAGGGAAAAGATAATGGAGATACTAATATCAATGCAAAAGGAATTGGTGGAGGTGTGCAGGAAAAAGAAGAGGAGGGAGGCTTTTTTGGTTTTTCCATGTCTTCTATTGTGGATACGATTAAAGATTTTCTTTCTCCTGATAAGATACACGAACGAATTCGGCAGGCACTAGAAGGTGTGGAGCTAGAGGGGGAATATGAAGGAGATGAGGAAAGAGGAATGATAGGTGAAGATGATTTTCGGTTTAGGGGGGAAGTATCTTACAAAGTAGGATATAATGATATGGGAATGATGCAAAAAGCGATTATTTCTACTAACTATAATAAAATTTTTGAACAACAAAAAAATGCGGCTAAAATGCAAGCAACCACTGACTTGACAGAGGTTTTTATGTTTAATGATACAGGGGATTTATCAACGTCGAATACAGTAGGAGAAGGTAGCTCAGATAGTGAACAAGAAGAAGGGGCTAATGATGCAGTACAGGATTTGGCAGATGCTCTCAATAAGGAAGAAGAAAAAAATACAGATGTTAGAGATGTTCGATTCAATACTTTACCTATTATTAAGGTATTTCAGGAACAAGAACAGTTAATAGAAACAACACAGGGGAAAGTGGCTAGTATTCGAAATCGAGTATGGGATTTGGATGATGAGCTATTCCGTATAGAAGATACGTTACTGACAGGAGATAACCGATTGGCGGAGGTGAATAAGGAAATTGATACTTTGAATGCTCAAAAACCATTGAAAGTAGCTCAGCAGAAAGAGTTGAGAAGTCTGAAATTAGAAAAGAAAGCTCTAGAAAAGGATAAGAAAAAGGGTGATACTAATGTTAGTCGATTAACAGAAGAACTCAACAGAGAAAAAGGTTATATTAGTGATACAGCACTTGATATAGATAATTTCCTTAAGAATCGACTCAAGTTTAGAACTAGAGCTGGTGCTGATACAACGAATGAAATTTTAGATTACTTAGATGTATTTATTGAACGATTGCAGGTAACAGGGCAGTTTGGTTATAATGAAACTGGTGTCAAATTGAATGGTGGAGGTGTTTTGATTGTAGAAAAAAATGCTGAAGATGTTTATACGGGAACTAGTGTCATAGTTAGCAAAGGAGATTTTACTTTCAAAGCAAGTGGACTAGAGTATAACGAAGATAAAAATCGTCTGATTTTGTCAGGAGGTAGTGCTGTGATCCCGAAACTAGAAGGTGCAAAAAATAGTCGTGATAAAGCTAATTATGATTTTGATGGACTTAGTTTTGATTTAAACCAAGGGGTTTTCTTACAGTTGAAATTACAACAAGGGAAGTTGCGAGCAGGAGCGGTACCAATGAGTACGGGAACACGTTCTGCGGCACCACAGCAAGAGAAGCTCAATCCTTCTGTTCCACAGAATACACCTACTAAAACAGATACAACGACATAGAATATATTTATCTGCTATGGTTGATGAAATGTAGTTAGTACGAAAGTGCTAGCTACTTTTTTTTTGAAAAATATTTTGGACGGGAACTAATAGATGTTATACTTAGTTTAAATAATAAACTAAGTTATTGTTAGTATAGATTTATAACCCAAAAAATAACAAAATATGTCAAACAACAACCGAGAAAGAGATTTAGTATTAGCTCCAAATGAATACGCTTTTATATCAGATCAGACAAAGGGAAATGTCATAACCTATGTAGGTCCGTACAAAACAAGTATGGCAAATACAGACCAACCTGTATTTTTTAATGCTTTATCGAAGAGATTTGATCCTTGCTCATTAGAGAATTCTATTCGGACTTTTGCAACAGCTCCAGAAGGGTGGTATATTATCTTGAAAAATCCCTCTACAACGAATAAGCAACCACAAGTTGGTACCTCGAATACACTGGCTGAATTAGAAATAGGGAGAAAAGTTAATCTTCCTGGACCTTGTTTTTTCTCCTTGTGGCCAGGGCAAATGGCTAAAATCATAGAGGGGCATCACCTTCGTTCCAACGAATATTTGATTGTTCGTGTTTATGAAGAAGAACAAGCACGAAAAAACTGGGATAATGCAGTGATGACACCTCAAAAAACAACGCCCAGTAATATAGAGGAAGAAGACGCTTCCAATTCGCTACAAGCGGCAGAATTAACGATGGGGCAACTCCTGATTATCAAGGGAACTAATGTCTCTTTTTATATTCCTCCAACAGGAATTGAGGTAGTGAAAGATAAGAATGGTAAATATATCCGCTCAGCGGTAACTTTAGAGCAGTTAGAGTATTGTATTTTGCTAGACGAAGATGGCAACCAACGTTATATAGAAGGACCAGCAGTGGTATTTCCTAATCCAACCGAAACGTTTGTAGAAAAAGAAGGCAAACGAAAATTTAGAGCAATTGAATTGGATGAAAACAGTGGTATTTATGTGAAGGTAATTGCCCCTTATACGACGGGTGAAAAGTTTTATAAAGTAGGAGATGAGTTATTCATTACTGGCAAAGAACAAATGATTTATTTTCCTCGTCCAGAACATGCTCTAGTTAAGTATGGTGAACAAGAAATATATCGTTCTGTTGCGATTCCTCATGGAGAAGGGCGGTATTACTTGGATAGAAATTCTGGTGAAATTCATCTCAAAAAAGGACCTTGTATGTTTTTGCCAGATCCTAGAGAGGCAGTCATCGTAAGACGTATATTGAATAGTAAGCAGGTAGAGTTGTGGTTTCCAGGCAATACAGAAGCGTTAATTTATAACAATCGTTTGCAAGAAATTGCAACCCTCAAAAAATCACCTAAAAAACGCAAAAGAGGACTGCCAGAAATACAGCAGCAACAGGCTGTAATGGATATGGGATTGGCTAAGGAGGAAGAGTCTCTAGACAAATTAGTTAGCAATACTTTTCAGCGAGATGAGACACTGAGTCAACCTCGTACGGTTACGCTCGATAATAAATATGAAGGAGCTGTTACTATTGATCTTTGGACAGGTTATGCCGTATTGGTAACTAGCAAAACAGGGGAGCGAAAAGTAATAGCAGGACCTAAAACATATTTACTGGAGTATGATGAAGCCTTACAGGCAGTAGAATTATCTACAGGAACTCCCAAAACAGATGATAAAACACTGCGTACAGTTTACTTACGAGTGATGAACAACAAGGTTTCTGATATAGTGCGTGCAGAGACTAAGGATTTTTGTGAAGTAGATATTCGTCTCTCATATCGAGTTAATTTTACGGCAGATAAAGAAAAATGGTTTGATGTCGAAAACTATGTTAAGTTTCTAACTGATCACTTGCGTTCTGTTATTCGAAATACATTGAAACAATATGCTGTGGCTGACTTTTATGCGAATGGAATCAATATCATTAGAGAAATGATATTGGGAGCGAAAGAAGAGGGGAAACGAGAAGGCTGGTTATTTGAAGAAAATGGAATGCATATCTATGAAGTAGAAATACTAGACATTAAAATATTAGATCAAGCGATTCAAAAGCTATTGTTTCAAGATAAACACAATGAAATTCGCAAAAATGTTGATTTGCTCAATCAAAAGAAAGAACTAGAATTTACACATGAAACAGAATTAATCAAACAACAAATCGCGAAATATAAAGCGGAGTCTGCTACGGTTGAATTAGAGTTGGAACGTAATCTAATTGCTCAAAATTTAGAAGTAGAAATGACCAAACTACAAAGTCAACTGCAACTGGAAAAAGAACGTTATGAGTCACAGTTGCTAGAAAGAGAAAAAGCGGCTGAAATGAATCGTCTGCAATTGGTTGCCGAAAAAGAAACAGAAGCTCTTCAAGCTGAAATCGCACAACGGAAGTTGGATCAACGTATGTTGGAGGTGAAAGGAGAAGTAGATGCTGTAGTACAAAAAGCAGCAGCAATTTCGCCTGACTTGATCGCTGCTTTACAGGCTTATGGAGATAAAGCATTGGCTGAAAAAATGGCTGAGACGATGGCTCCTCTTTCTATTATAGGAGGGAAATCAGTAGTAGATGTTTTTGCTAATTTGGTAAAAGGAACACAGTTAGAAAAAGTATTGCAGTTTACTAAAAAACAAATGGAAACAGAAGAACTGGACGAAGGCGTAGAGTAATTTGAATGGTAGGGATATATTATAATGTATCCCTACTGTTTTATTTTAGTTATCAAAGTTATCTGCCACCCATTCTTCATATCCTTCCGAACCCAATGCAGGCACTAGTTTGATTTCTGGTAAACCACCTTCTTGTTCTTGAGTCAATAAATCTACTAATCCAGTATAACGTTGATTGGCTTTATTGTTTTTGATAGCTTGATTGAGGGCTTCTTTCGTACCAATCATAATGACTAATTTCTTACCCCTAGTAACACCTGTATAAACTAAGTTTCGATACAATAATCTATTGTAACTTTCATGAATAGGCATGATGATACAAGGACTTTCGCTACCTTGATATTTATGCACAGAGACAGCGTAGGCAAGCTCTAAATCAATGAGACTTGCAAAATCATATTCGATATATTTCCCATCAAATTCTACAAAAAGCTGTTTGTCAACAGAGGCAATTTTTTTGATATATCCAATATCACCATTATAGACACCTTTATCATAGTTGTTTCTTGTCTGAATGACTTTATCTCCTTCTACAAATTTACGATGACCTACACCTGTTTCTTCATCTTTTTTGTTGGGATTGAGTTTGAGTTGTAATATTCGATTAAGCTCAGTAGAACCAATTTTACCTTTATTCATAGGGCAAAGCAGTTGAATATCTTTGAGCTTGTGTAGCTGATAGGCTTTAGGAAGTCGTTTATCAATCAGTCCATAAATATTCTGTATAATACGCTCAGGGGCTCGTTCTGTTATGAAGAAAAAATCACTATCTTTTTCGATCTGTACATTAGGGAAAATACCTTGATTAATTTTGTGAGCATTGGTAGTAATCGTAGAATTGACAGCCTGTCGGAAGATTTCAGTCAGTCGAGTAACAGGGACACGACCAGAGTCAATCAAATCAGATAGAATATTTCCAGCTCCTACACTCGGTAGCTGGTCAATATCACCGACCAAAATAAGTTTGCAATTATCAGGCAATGCTTGTAAAAGAGACCGCATCAGAAAAGTGTCTATCATACTCGCTTCATCCACAATCAATACATTACAGGTCAACGGATCATAATGGTTTTTGCGAAAGCCACCAGTCATAAAATCATAAACCAATAAAGTATGCAATGTAAAGGCTTCTTGGGTTGTTATTTCTGCGAGTCGCTTAGAGGCACGCCCAGTAGGAGCTGCTAGGACTACTTCTGCCTGTTCTTCAAGACACATCTGTAGGACTACTTTCGTAATTGTACTTTTCCCCGTACCTGGACCTCCTGTTATAATGTGAATCTTAGAGTCAAGGCTTTTTAAGACTGCTTCTTCTTGTTGAATCGCTAGTGTAATGCCTTGTTGAGCAGTTACTTTCTCTAGACTCCCGTCCC
The DNA here is from genome assembly GCA_964404215.1 of uncultured Aureispira sp. GTDB lineage: Bacteria > Bacteroidota > Bacteroidia > Chitinophagales > Saprospiraceae > Aureispira. Next base: position 19,895 of record CAYOJF010000055.1, read on the forward strand.
AATCTGTCTGTTGTAGTGGATCTTCGAACTGCAAGAGTCGGTCGATTTCTATCGTAATATCTTTTTCGTGGTTATAATAGATTTCTAACCAAACAAAAGACTGGGGTTGTTGTTGCTTATCAAGTTTTGTTTTGATAATGATACGATGATTCTTAGCAAGTTCTTGGACACTATCTGCTACTGCTTCGTAGGCTACTCCTAGTAGTTCTGCTGCTACTCTTACTAGATAGTCATAAGGCAAGCAGGTATGGCCATTGCGTGTTTGTTCATGCAAAACATATTCTAATCCAGCATCCACTCGCATAGGGGAATCTTTGTCAATGCCTATTTTTTGTGCGACCGCATCTGCTTTTTTGAAGCCAATTCCTGTAATATCAGTCGCCAGACGATAAGGGTTTTCTTGAACTCGATTGATACTCTGTTGCCCATATTTGAGATAGACTCGTTTGGCATAAGCTGGAGAAATACCATGATTTTGTAAGAAAATCATTACTTGACGCATGTCTTTTTGGCTTTCCCAATCTTTTTGTATGATTGCCAATTTTTTCTTACCAATACCTTCTACTGCTCGAAGTTTTTCAATGGATAGGTCAAATACTTCCAATGTTTTTTCACCAAAAGTGTCTACAATTCTTTTAGCTAAAGTAGGACCTACACCGCTGACTGCACCCGACGAAAGGTATTTTTCTATTCCTCTAGTTGTAGTAGGGATTTCAATATCAAAACGTTGTACAGAGAACTGTTTTCCAAACTTTTTGTCTACTCTCCAGCTTCCATGACAAGTCAATTGTTCACCTTCTCGTACACCAATCATATTACCAACTACGGTCACCGAGAAAGCTTTGCCTTTTTCGAGTAACTTGGCCACAGTGTATCCATTTTCTTCATTCTTGAAGACAATGTGTTCGAGTGTTCCTTTGATTGAATCCAATAGTGTAATGTTTTAATTTTTTCAATGAAAATCTCAACAACTTCATTTATTGAGGATAAAGCTTAAATAAATAGACGCCTTCATTTGGATACGACAGAATAGTATCTTTTGGTTCGTTATGGATGTATTGTTTCGTATGGTCATAACCAACTTTAGGGAGTGATTTGTCAAAATAAAGATAATAATGAGCATCTGTCGAGTTCAGTTCTTTTTCTAATCGAACAGATTTTACGCTTGGATACTCTTCCTTAAGTAAATAATAATTGACACTTGCCTGTGTAGGCCAAGCCAGATCTAGATAAATTATTGTATTGTCTTTATGGCCAGTCTCATTCAGGTAGTCTAAAATTTCTCTTGTATGTGCCCCTTGTTCCCATGTCATAGTTTTGAACAGATTCATATTCCAGACAAAATTTATAAGGAAAATAAAGGTTAAAAATTGGACGATACGAGTTGTAATACGTTTACTTTTATCTTCAGTTACCTCATCAGCCCAAATCCAAATAACAAATACAAGAAGTGGGTAATAAAACAAGCCAGTACGATCAATCAAGTAACGAGTATCTAATAGATAAAATTGGGTAATATTAGAAGCAATAGGAATGAGGAGTAAAGGGGCAATCAAAAACTTGGTCTTTTGAATTAGGTCTTTCCATTCGAATTGATTGATAGCACTGATAACAAAGATGGTGTAGCACAATAACATTATTCCATGTAAGGGGACTAAAGATGCAGCTATGGCTCCATAAGGATCACCGATAGAAAAGGTATATAAAGAGCCTAAGGTATCGGTATAGAAATCATCTAATCCACCATAATAAAGATTGTTATTGGCAATCATTTTACGGACAGGTTCGTATAAAATACCTACTAGTGCTGCTGCTAATATGAGTTGACAAAATAATAATTGGAAGAGTGTTTTCCAGCCTTTTTGATTAAAAAAATGAGTAACTATTAATACAAAACCAGCCCCTAACCAATAATTGATTAAGGGTAGATTACAGAGCACAGCGAGTGAGGCGATTCCCATAGAGCGAATACCGATCTTTAGCTGATAGGATTGCAAATAGACCAATACATAGTAAATGGAAATAAGCATAAAGCAAACAGCTAGTCCATAACCTCGTGCTAAACAGAAAAAATCTAGTAAAAAGGGATTGAAAACGGCAGCAATAAAGAAATAAATACCAATGCGAGGGCTAAAGAAATTACGAGCAATAGCTCTAGCATAATATAAATAAAAACCAAAGGCAATTAGATTAGGCAATCTAGCTGCAAACAAGGAATCGGGGAATACTAGATACATCAATTTGATGAGTAACGTATTCAGAATATGGTTATTGGCATCACAAGGAGTGAAATTTAGAATATTGATTATTTCTAAAGGAACAAATACACCAATAGTAGAAGCTTCATCATAGGTTACCCCCATTAATAAAGCTCTCAATAACACATACAAAAAGGCTAAACTGCCAAAGATATAGTAGCTGTATTTTTTCATGACACTAAAGGTAGTGTTTTTGTCTAGGATAAAAAAAACAGCAAAGCTCAAAAAGCTTTACTGTTAGGGATAAGTTTTGTTTCTATTCGTTACTATATATAGTTAGGGATTCCAATTGTTTTTTAAATAGTGAAGGGCATCTTCTATCGCTTTTTTAGATGACTTAGGGTTATAACTTAACTCTTTTCTGGATTTGCTGATGTCATAATCTTGTTTTAAACCATAAAACATATCTATATAATGCCTTTGGAGTAAGGGTTCTTTTCCTGTGATTTTACTACCGAATTCCATCAGACCACCAAGAACATATAGTATAAATTTAGGGACTTTTTTAGGCGTTTTTAAATTAAGTTCGGGGTGTAATTCTGCAATAATTTTTACTGTTTCTTGTAGAGAAGTATGCTTTTCTGTTGACAAAATGTATCGCTCACCATTTCGACCTTTTTGCATGGCATTATATGTTCCCAATGCGACATCTTTGACATCTACCCAATTGAGTGTTATACCTGTATCTATTGGTATTTTTCCATTGAATGCTTGGAAGATAAGATTATTAGAATAGCTCAATTTATGTGCTTCAGCCCCAATCATGGCAGAAGGAAGCACCAAGACAGTTCTTATACCATATTTTTTTCCTAATGCTAAAGCCAATTTATCAGAGTCATTTTTAGAATTATAATACCAGTTTCTTCTGTCTTGATTATATCCATTGTCTACGTTGGCGGGTAATTTTGTAAAATCTAGACATGCGACAGAACTTACATAAACAATATTTTTGATGCCGCATTCATTGGCTATATCAAATACATTTTGGGTTCCTTGCATATTGTTATCGTAAATATCAACTTTAGGATTTTCGGACCACATACTAAAGTTAGCTGCTACTGCATATAAATTTGTAACTCCCTGAAATGCTTTTCTTAAAGAATCTTTATCTGTAATATCAGCTTGAATAATATCGCAGGATAGATTTTTAAAGGGCTTTTTATTATTGATGTTTCTGATAGTAGTCCTTACTTTTTGATTGTTATCAAGCAATAATCGAATCAAATTATTACCTAAATGACCATTACCACCTGTTACTAATGAAATTTCTTTGCTCATAATGTTTATTTTTTTGTTTGAGCAAATTTAAACCCCTTTCAAAAGACTAAAAATAACATTTGTTAGATAGTGGAAGTATGATCAGCTGTTTTGAATTGCATAATTGCCATGATACCAACAAAAATAGCTACTATGCCCGTTATTATATAAGCTGTAGGTGAAATCATAACAGGGTGAATAATAAAAAGAATCACACTGCCAATAACCCAAAGAGCATCCAGAATACAAATGGTATAAATCCATTTTTTGTTATGCAAATAATGTTTACTAACGAAGAAAACAAAGGCTGCAAATAGGATTAAGTTGATTCCAATAGCAGGAAAAAAAAAGCTAATATTGAATCCAAAAATACGTTGCAAATATTGATTCAAAACAAGCATCAGTATTCCACTTGAAGAAGAAAATAGACTATTTATTGTTAACCATTTTTTTAATTCATTCATTTTGTATCTGTTTTAGAGATTAAATTTTTTCTATTCTTGTTCGCACAAATTTAAGTCTAATCAGAGAGGAGCAATAGATATTAAGTGCCAATGGATAGATAACAAATGACAAAGTGTGGAGGATTTATTATTCTTATCCTTATTTTGTTCTAATGAAAGAAAAAATAATAGATAAATCCATTTTATTAAGTTGGATTCAATTATCTAAAAGACTAGGTATAAATTCAGACAAGATTGTATCAAGGCTTCATTTAGAAACGAATGAAACCTATGTGCCTTTTGATGATTTTGCGTTATTGGTAGAATGGCTAGTAAAGCAAACAAAAAACAGCAACTTGGGGCTACTATTGGGCAAACAATCTAATATAGCAGCACTAGGAGTGGTAGGACAAGTCATAAAATCGTCTAATACTATAGGTGAGGGCTTAGAAAAAGCTAGGCAGTTTTTTAATCTTTTTAGCAATGTCCTTAGTTTGAAAATAGATTATAATGGAAATATTGCTAAGCTGATTTTTGAGATAGACGCTTCGGTCTATAAACAATATGGGGTTGCTTGTCAGCAGTTGATATTAACCTCAATGATGTTCTCTCTAAATGAAATTTACTACTTGACCTTACAGGAATTCAAACCACTTAGTTTAAATCTATCTTTTGACCCTATCAATAAGGAAGAGGTAGAGCATTTTTTTCAATGTCAATGGGAAGCAAATACTTGTGGAAATATATTATGTTTTGATAGAAAAATTCTCCAACAACCTATTGTTTATTCTGATTATGAGTTGATGCTCGTGTTAGAGAAATTGGCTTGTGAGCGTTTGAAGAAACAAAATGAAGCTTTGAATAGTTTGTCAAATATAGTTCAAGCTCTAATCTACACTTTAATGGATCCTTATCTTCCTACTTTGAAGACTATTTCAGCTCATTTGAATATGTCGGAGAGGAGTTTGCAACGAAAATTAAATGCAGAAAAAACCTCTTACACTCTATTGGTTACAGATATTAAAAAAAAATTAGCACAAGATTTTTTAGCAAAAAAACTTAGCGTAAAAGAAACCTCTTATATGTTAGGCTATTCTGAGCCTAGTGCTTTTATTAAAGCTTTTCAAGGGTGGTTTGGTCAAACGCCCCAAAAATTCAAGAATGAAGTAGCGAATAACAAATAAAAAACAGCAAAGCTAAAAGCTCTGCTGCTATCTATATTTAATTCCTTTGTCAAAAGGCTTATATTGTTTGTAATCGTCTAAACTAACTCTAATGCTAGGGCAGAAGCACCACCACCACCATTACAGATACCTGCTAGACCACGTTTGCCACCTTTGTGCTTTAGAGCAGATAGCAAAGTGATGATGATACGACATCCAGATACACCAATAGGGTGTCCCATAGATACGGCACCGCCAAGTACATTCACTTGGTCATGAGATAGACCTAGTTTTCTCATATTAGCGACAGCTACTACAGAGAAAGCTTCATTGATTTCATACAAATCAAAATCTTCTACTTTTAATCCAGCTTTTTGAGCAGCTTTTGGCATGGCAAGAGCAGGAGTAGTAGTAAACCAAATTGGTTCTTGAGCAGCATCAGCGAAACTCAATAATTTAGCGATAGGCTTTAGTCCTAATTCTTCTACTTTTTCTTTGCTCATCAATACCATAGCGGCAGCACCATCATTGATTTTAGAAGCATTGATAGCAGAAACAGTACCATCTTTTTTGAAGACAGCACGTCCTTTAGCTACAGAAGCATAATCGCTAATACGACCATTAGTTACTTCTTCATCTTTTGTGATGATGATAGGATCTTTACGACGCTGAGGTACACTTACTGGTACAATCTCATCATCAAACCAACCATTTTCATAAGCAGCTCTAGCACGCTCATAAGAAGCGAGAGCATATTTATCTTGATCTTCTTTAGTAATGTTTTCTCCTTCTGCACAAACTTCTCCACAAACACCCATCATATCACCAGTATAAGGATCTTGTAGACCATCTCTAGAAATAGCATCTAGGATTTGACCATTACCATAACGAATACCTGTACGTCCAGACGGAATATAGTGTGGTGCTTGAGACATGCTCTCCATACCACCTACTACTACTACATCATTGTCTCCCAACATAATAGACTGAGCACCTAACATAGTTGCTTTCATACCAGAAGAGCATACTTTATTGATAGTGGTACAAGGGGTTTTTGTAGAAATACCAGAGGCTAAAGCTACTTGCTTAGCTGGTGCTTGCCCTGTATTTGCTGTCAAAACACAACCCAAATAAACTTCTTCTACTTGATCGCCAGAAATACCAGCACGTTCGATAGCTGCTGATACTGCCGTTTTACCCAAGTCAATAACATTGACAGAGGATAAAACTCCTCCAAGGTTTCCGATAGGTGTTCTGGCAACAGATACTACATATACTTCTTTCATACTATTTTTCTTCTATATTTGACTTTGTCAAGGTTATCTAAGACGATATGCTCTCTAAAGTCTATTGAGTGAATAAAATTAATTGTTGGGCACAAATGTACGGAATTTTTAAGAT
>CAYOJF010000055.1:26516-30617 GCA_964404215.1 uncultured Aureispira sp.
GAACTAATCTAATATCATCAAACGTTGAAGGTACATTTGTATGGTATTTTGAATGCCATAATAAAGAGCATCGACTACTAGTGCATGTCCAATAGACACTTCCAATAGGTTAGGAATGTTTTCTTGAAAAAAACGTAAATTGTGTAAATTTAAATCATGACCTGCATTGATTCCAATGCCTAATTCATTAGCTATAGCAGCTCCTTCTGCATAAGCTTTGATCGCTTGATTGGGATCCTGAGGATAGTCTTTGGCAAAAGGTCCTGTATAAAACTCGATCCTGTCTGTACCAACTGCTTTGGCTCCTGCGATCATCTTTTCGTCAGGGTCGCAAAAAATAGAAACTCGAATACCTGCTTCCTGTAGCTGCCCTATCGTGTCCGTTAGGAACGTTTTATGTTGGATAGTATCCCAGCCACTGTCAGAAGTGAGGGCATTACTAGCATCTGGAACTAGGGTACACTGATGCGGTTTATTATCGAGTACCAATTTCATAAATTTAGCTTCTCTAGGATTCCCTTCTATGTTGAATTCTGTCTGTACGGTATTTTTCAATGCAGGAATATCTGCGTAGGTGATGTGACGCTCATCTGGTCGTGGGTGTACCGTAATTCCTTCTGCCCCAAAATGCTCACAATCTTTAGCAAACTGTATTAAGTTAGGGAAGTTGCTACCTCTAGCATTTCTAATGAGTGCTATTTTATTGATGTTAACACTAAGTCTTGTTTTCATGCTTGTCTTATTTTGGACGCAAATATGGTGAAAATAAGATAGATATTTGTCGTATTCACGTCAATATTTTGAGCTAAAGAAAAATGACTTTTGATATCTATGGATGGGTATGTTTCCAGATTTTTGGCAAATTTGCTTTATTCATGTGTTGTTTCCCTTCCTGCCAACTAAAGGACGGAGAGGTGTCTTTTGAATGTCCATCATCGTACACCTGTGTGTAGTCTTGTAAACCTGTTCTCAGTCGATAGGCATTGGGAGCGACTTCGCTCAAAGATTCAATATGATTGGTTGTAGTAGACGCAACAGGATATCGTACCTTTTTTTTGAAATAGGTAAGTAAATTGTCTGGGTTTTTTAGTGCCTTTTTATAAGCAGATTCTCCTAAACAAATGACCCAATCTTTGAAAACTTCAAAGCTATCTTGAGTACATTTCCCTTCTAACAAATGTGCCGCCGCCCAGAGTTTGGGTAGGTGAATTTGATTGGATAACAGAAGTCTTTGTCTTTCAAAAGCAAAGATAGTAGGGGGATCTTGGAATTGGAAATCTCGAAGTATTTGGGAACTTTGTAAGGTTTCATCCCCTTTCTTTGGGTGAGATTTGCGAATAATTTCCCAAAATTGATCCTCTTCCATAACTTTTGCTAGACGCAACTCATCTGTTGACCAAACGTGTCCTCTATGAGTATTGATAAGTCGGAGTATATCGTGTTTCTCAAAAGCAATATGAAAATAATTAACGGCCTTCTTTTTTTTATCCCTGTGTTCTAAATTGGCTCCATTATCAATCAGTAATTGTGCAATCTCTAGTGTTGTCCACGGACAGCTTATAGCTGTTCTTCCATAGGTGTCTATTATATTGACATCCATCCCATATTTCAATAATAACTCAACAGCTTTATACTGTTTGAGATCAGTGGCTCTGTAGAGTGCCGAAACACCTAGTCCAAGTCGATGATGGAGTTGACCACCATTAGCTAAAAACTGTTTCAATTTTGATTCGTCAGGAGCATTTATGAATGCTTCTAAAAAGCTTTTCTGATCTTTAATTTTCATGGTGAAATATTTTTTTGTAACAAGAGCTTTTTTAGACATGCTTTAAAAGAAATTAGACCTTTAAAATTGCTACTTTAAAGATGCTCTAACATACAGTTTTTTTTTAACTTCTTTTAAATAACAGAATATGAAGTATTGTTGGTTTTTAATCTTAGTGTATTTGTCAGCTTGCACCACTTTTATGGAAAAGGATAGACAAAAAGAAACGACAGAAATAGTAGCTGACGGAGCAGCTGAAACGAGTTGGAGTTACCAAAAGGTAGGGAAAAGGTATTTAGATACTTTGAGTAATCATATTTGTTCTGCTACTCGATTGGAGTTTATAGATTTATATTCTCCCCAAGATTCTATTGCAGAGCAAGATTATCTTTATTTGGCAACTTTTCTTAGGAGTAAAGGATTTGAAGTCACTAAAGGTGGCCGTGGCAATTGGATGGAAGGACCAAGAATGCTTTCTCTTGTCTCAGAAAATGAAACCTGCCTTTGTGAGGTACTGAAACTGTATTATACCAAAAATACAAATGATCTATATCCAGTAACGGAAAGATTGGATTGCAGTCCAAAATAATGGAGGAGTAGTCAAGCTTTGTTTGCCACTCTAAGCAGCAATGTAAAAGTTGATTCGTTTTGGAAGTAAGACTATTTCTCAAAGCAATAAAAATTAACCTCATGAAAAAGCTACTTTTAGTACTATTCGTTGGCAGTACTCTTATGGCTCAGGCTCAATTTTCAGAATTAGATCAACTTTATCCCTTTGTTGTTTCTACTATTTATAATCCAGCCAATACAGGAAACTTTATTGATGATAGATATGGCAATGATTATACAACAGCCCGATTTCAGTCTAATACGGCTATCGAACGAATCAGGCGAAATCCTTATTTGACTACTGTAGGAAGTGTAGATGGACGATTAAATGTAGGAAGAAAGGATTATATAGGAATAGGAGGCGATTATGAATATAGAACTATTTTAGATGGATTTCATAACGGGCATTTGTTAAATATTAGAGGAAATTATCAAAAAAGAATAGGAGGTATAAGTCATGTCAAGGAAACAATATTGTCTCTCGGTATAGGAGCAGGTGTTTACCAGAATAATTCTAAAATATCTAGTAATTGGGCTTACAGACAGCAACATGGTTTGTCATTTAGGCACATCACAAAAAAGAGGGCTATTTATCAAATAGGGATTTCTCATTCTATGTTTACCAATCTAGCTCAATTTATCAATGGCAAACGAGATTCTGCGGTTTCTTCTAGTTGGATGCACTTAATAGGAATGGAGGCTTATGGAGAGTGGTGTTTCTCTCCAAAGTGGGCTATCAATACTACTTTAGTTTATAACCAGCGACTAGAGACATTTGGCGGTCTAGTTCCTAGACATTCATTAGGTGGGACTGTAGGTATCCAGTATGCCTTAGGAAATCAAAATAAATGTAAATTAGTGTTAGGTATAGGAACACAGTTTATTTTGTGGAATCAACAAGAAGAAGTTGCCCGGATGATACATAGTTGTTTTGGGGGATTTGAATATCAAGGATTTAGATTGTTATTGCGAGTGTCCAATAATTATAGTAATGGACTTTTTTATGGATATAGTTTTGAAAGTTATCATCATGTAGGGGTGAGTATGGCTTATTTCATACTGAAAAAGCCTAGGTTTTTTTTACATCCAACTTGGTAAATCAAAAGAGTATGAGCTACAATAGGTCTAATTAAGGGGTATTTTGTAGATTTACAGTCGGTATTTCTATATAATCATCTTTAGGAATACCGTTTCATCTAAAAAGAATTGATTGCCATGAAATTTATACCCAGAGAACAATTGACTTGTCAAACCCATCTTTCCTCTAAACAGGTACTCGAAAAACTAACTAGTATCGTAGAACCTTGTAAAACTTTTCGACTTACTTTTTTTTGGCAAAAAAATAAAAATCACAAACCTTACGAAGGTAAGATAGAGGCAAATCAGTTTGAGATCAGTAGAATTATTGGCTATCGAAACTCTTTTTTACCCGAAATAAAGGGAATGATTACTCCTAAGAATAAGAAAACACAGATTGATCTTCGCTTGGAGATGAACTCTTTTGTAAGGACTTTTGTACTTTTTTTTACAATTGTCGTGAGTCTTTTCTTTATTTCTATCGCATATTATGCCGTCTCTAATGGACATTTTACGCCTATTATTTTAGTTCCATTATGTATGGTAGTATTTGGCTATATAGGAGTGCTTTGGGCATTCAATTATGAAGCAAAAAAAGCAAAAAAAGACTTATCAGAGCTTTGGCAGACAGAGTTGAAGAATTCCTAAAT
>CAYOJF010000055.1:30717-33107 GCA_964404215.1 uncultured Aureispira sp.
AGATTTTGTTATCTTAGGCATGCTCCTAACAGCAGATAAGATCTACTAACTTCACTAAATAAATACCATGACAATACCCAATATGCGATTCAAATTCGTGCTTGTTTCCATAATAGTACTTTTGGCGATTGCTGTTCTTACTTATTTAGGCTACCCTATGGTACTCTGGACTTTAATTATTGTTGCTCCATTGATAATAATGGGAACTTATGATATGATACAAACCGCTCATGCTATTCGTCGAAATTTTCCATTATTAGGACGTTTGAGATATGTCATGGAAACTTTACGTCCAGCAATACAACAGTATTTTATTGAAAGTGATCTAAATGGACGTCCATTTAGTCGTAGACATCGGTCTTTGATTTATCAACGAGCAAAACAAGAAAAAGAAACCGTTCCTTTTGGCACTCAGGTAGATGTTTATGACGAAGGATATGAATGGATGGTACATTCAGCTTATCCTAACGACCCTGAACACTTGACCAAACATCCCAAAGTGAGTGTTGGAGGAAGTGATTGTAAGCAACCTTATGATTTGAGTCTATATAATGTTTCAGCAATGAGTTATGGCTCTTTGAGTAGTAATGCTATAGAAGCACTGAATAAGGGAGCAAAACAAGGTGGCTTTGCTCACAATACAGGAGAAGGAGGCGTGAGTCCTTATCACAAACAGGGAGGTGACCTAATTTATCAGATAGGAACAGGGTATTTTGGGTGTAGAGCGACAGATGGTAATTTTGATGCGGATAAATTTGTCAAAACAGTTGGTTATGAGCATATACGAATGATAGAACTAAAACTATCGCAAGGAGCTAAACCTGGTAAAGGTGGTATATTGCCAGCGATCAAAAATACTAAAGAAATTGCAAACATTAGAGGGGTAGAACCCCATCAAGCTGTTTATTCGCCACCTTACCATAAGGCTTTCAAAGGTCCATTAGGTTTATTAGAGTTTATCAAAAAATTAAGAACGTTATCGAATGGTAAGCCAGTAGGTTTTAAGCTCTGTATTGGTTCTGAACGAGAATTTTACGAATTATGTAAGTTAATGGTAGAAACAGGAATCAAACCTGATTTTATTACTATAGATGGAGGGGAAGGTGGTACAGGAGCTGCTCCAGTTGAGTTCTCTGATTCATTGGGTATGCCAATGTTAGATGGGTTATCTTTTGCAGTAGATACCCTCAATGCTTTTGATATCAAAAAAGATATTGTTGTTTTGGCTGCGGGACGAATCACATCCGCTTTTGATATCGTGAGAGCGTTAGCTTTGGGAGCAGATGCAACTTATTCTGCACGGGCGATGATGATGGCAGTGGGGTGTATTCAGGCTTTAGAATGTCATACTAATAAATGCCCGACAGGAGTCGCAACTCAAAATAAAAAACTAGCAGCAGGTCTCCATGTTCCAGACAAGGCAGACCGCGTGTATCATTTTCATAAGAATACCGTCAAAAATTTTGTACACATGACTGCGGCAGCAGGTTTGGAAACGCCAACAGAATTCAAAAGAAAACATATTTTTAGAAGGACTTCGACAGGTGAAGTCAAGCGATATGATCAGATTTTTCCAAATATGCCAACAGGCTGTTGTCTTAATGTAGATGTAATGCCTGAAAATTTCAGACAAGGAATTATGGAGTCTTTGGATGATTAAGAGTAGGTAAAGTTTAAAGGAAATGAGAGGAATAAAAAATAGCATAGGAAAATATGCTTTTGAATTTTTATCTATTTTTATTGCAGTGGTAGCAGCTTTTGCACTCAATAATTGGAATGATAATAGGAGAGATCGATATGCAGAAGAGAAAATTCTATTAGAAATAAAGCATGGCCTCGACAAAGATTTAGAAGATATCAATATCAATATTATGGGGCATAATTTTGGTTTGAGAACTTGCCAATTTTGGCAAGATATCGCTAATGAGGTTCCTGTAAACAAAGATACTTTAGTGGGGTATTATTTTACATTGACTAGAGATTTTATTTCTGAACAAAATATATCTGGGTATGAAAATTTGAAGTCTAGGGGATTAGAGTTAATTGGAAATGATTCTCTTCGTTCCCATATTATTGCCCTATACGAATATGATTATAACGCGTTGAAGAATTTAGAAGAACGCTACTATGAGATGCAGTTCCAAGCCAATTATTTTCAAGCATTGAATAACTATATTGCACCAGCCCTTCAGTTTGATGATAAGGGGGATATTGTTGGTATTAATTTACCATTAGAGTTGAGTGCAGAGGAGAAAAATCTTTTTTTGAGTTATTTGTGGAAAATCAAAAGTAACAGACACTTTATATTAGATTACTACCAAAAGGTAATGACGAAAGTTAATGTGCTGAAACAGCAGATTGATCAAGAACTGATGGTTCTATAGCTAGGG
>CAYOJF010000056.1:0-32722 GCA_964404215.1 uncultured Aureispira sp.
CAATTCAACAATTCAACAATTCAACAATTCAACAATTCAACAATTCAACAATTCACGACAAAACTACTCTCACTATTGGTAATTATTTATCTCCTTCTGCTACAAAACCCAAAGAGACAGAATTGATACAATAACGTAATCCAGTTGGGCGAGGACCATCATCAAATACGTGTCCTAAGTGCCCATCGCAACGACCACAAGTAACTTCCGTACGCTTCATTCCGTAAGTATTATCTACATATTCTTTAACATAATTAGCTTTTATGGGTTGGTAGAAACTCGGCCATCCTGTTCCTGACTTAAATTTGGTATCGGAATCAAATAGAGGAAGCTGGCAACCTGCACAAGTGTAGGTTCCTTTCTTTTTGTTGTCCCAATATTTGCCCGTAAAGGCTCTCTCCGTGCCCTTTTCTCGTAAGACTCTAAATTCTTCATCGGTTAGCTCTGCTTTCCATTCTGTGGGAGTCTTTGTAATCGTTTCTATTTCATCAATTACTCTTGTTTTTTTTGTGACCTCTTCCGTTGTGAGCTTATTGTCTTCCATTTTTGTATTGGGAGTGGTGGAAGATTTGCAGGCGACTACTAGCAGCATGACACTTATTGCTAGTAAAAATACAGGTATTACTTTCATCTTTGTTTGTTTTGTTTGGTTAATAGATAACTTAACGATAAAGCTACTAGATAAGTTTAGCGGTAATAGTGAAGAGATACTTAGGACAGCTTTAAAATTACCTTAAGAGGAAATAGACTAAAACTATTCTAGGGCTCTATGAGGAGCGGTATTACTAATACTCTGAATACAGAGTCTCTAAGCAATAATATGAAAGAGCTTCTAGGTGGAGCTACTTTTTGATAATTGTAATACTACCAGTCTTTTTATCAATTTTAATTGCCATCCTAAAAATAGGACTTCGACATTTATTGGTGCATATATGCCACTTTACTTTGTATTTTACACAATAATAATCTTCTGTTTCTTTTTTGCTCAATTGCACAAAGTCTGAATGTAGATGGTAATAGCTAATGATAATGGGGAGTTGTACTAATATTTCTATTAAGGTAGAAGGTGGAATCTTTTCTAGGAGTGCACTTGGTTTGATTTGTCCAATTATTTGTCTTTTTTGTTTGAGATGGGTTGCATCAATACTATTGAGGTATTCAAAATACTTTGGATTAGGGTAAAAAGAATAATTGCCCCACTGATTATGGTGTAAAGTATCCATTAGAAATAAGGGGATAGCAGAAACAATACGATCTGTATTGGAAGTAAAACCACTAAAGATTAGTTCTGTCATTTGGCTAGTGTCTTCTATTGGAAGTGGAGCGAAATTGATGGGACGATTATCTAATATGGGAGCATGGATAAGGCATTCTTTTAAGATCTCATAATTACATTGAAAGGTTCGTTTACTGTTGTTTTTTGTGATTTGTCCTTGGCACAGAGTGCTAAAAAGCAGGCAACTGCAAATGATAGATAAATAAGATTGCATTTAATAAAGTATTAGTATTGGGTGTGGATAATAAAATTTGGATTAGAGCAGGTTTAAGAATTAAGTTCTTCGAAATCAATGATTTGGGCGAGAATAAATTAATTTGAGTGGTAAATGAGCCTCTTTTTGAGTTTGATAGCGTCTTAGTATTATTAAATAATCTCATTAAAAAAGTGCTCCAAAAATCACTCCTATACCATTAAGTGATAGCACAAAAGTAATCGTAGAATACAATAAGAACTACTTTTTGAACAGATTGAAGATAAAACTAGAGTCTTAGCGGGTCTTGATTCCCAATTTACTTGTCAATGAGGGGAGCTAAAGCGAGGCTTTTTAACGATCAAAATGCGAAAAATAGACTTTTTTTATTGCGGAAATATTTGTGCGATTACTTAAGATGAAACATTTTGGTAATTCTGCTGTATTCCAAAGATAACTTTAGGAGTTATTTAGACACGCTCTTATTTCATTTACTTAAACCTAAATAATGACACCAGATATTATTTTTCAAATAACGAACACTTTTGTGCTGGTCGGCTGGTTTTTACTTTTTGTTTTGCCACAATGGGAGTACACGCAGCGAATAGTTTTACAGTTTGTAGTTTTGAGTTTAGCGGTGGTTTACATTTTACTTGTTTTGCCAACACTGGCTAATTTTAGCCCAGCTGCTTTTATGAGTTTAGGCGGGATTAAGGTACTTTTTCAGAATGAGACGGCATTATTGGCGGGATGGATTCATTATCTAGCTTTTGATTTATTTGTAGGAGCTTATATTGTTCGTCAAGGACAAAAACGGAAAATACCTCGCTGGCAATATACGATTTGCTTACCATTTACTTTTATGCTAGGACCATTAGGACTTGTATTATTTTTAGCTTTGGAAAAACTAAAAGGAAAATAGGTAGATATAGGATACCCTCATATCTTGACTACTTAATCTTAAATTAACAGTAGAAATATAAGGTAGCACAGTACTTTTGATTACATTTATGACTAAATAAAAAATAATAGAATGAATCTCAGTTTAAAAGGTAAAAATGCTTTGGTATGTGGTAGTACACAAGGTATTGGGCAGGCAGCTGCCTTAGAATTGGCTCAATTAGGAGCAAACATTACATTGGTAGCACGAACTACTGCGAAACTTCAACAAACGCTAGAACTGCTTGATACAGCACAAGGTCAAGTACACACCTATATTACGGCCGATTTCTCTCAGCCAAGTCAGCTCAAAGAAGCTTTATCTGCTTATGGTGCTGTGCATAATACGAATTTTCACATACTCATCAATAATACTGGAGGACCTGCTGGAGGGCCTGCTCATACAGCTGATGTCAGTGCTTTTGTAGCAGCATTTGAGATGCATTTAGTTTGTAATCAACTGTTAACACAATTCGTAGTCGAAGGGATGAAGACAGCTGGTTATGGACGTATTATTAATGTTATTTCTACCTCTGTCAAGCAGCCACTCAATAATTTGGGTGTATCTAATACAATCCGTGGAGCGGTAGCGAATTGGGCAAAAACTTTATCTAATGAGCTTGGACAATATGGCATAACTGTTAATAATGTTTTGCCAGGAGCTACCAATACAGTACGTCTACAGTCTATTATTGAGAATAAAGCAACTAAATCAGGTAAAACAACGGCAGAGGTAAGTGCTGCTATGCAAGGTATTATTCCAGTAGGTCGATTTGGGTTGGCAGAAGAAATAGCGAATGCTATTGCTTTTTTGGCTTCTCCAGCTGCTGCTTATATAAATGGTATTAATCTGCCTGTAGATGGTGGACGTACCAAATCATTATAAGTATTCTAGACACAAAATTCGACGCATTTACTGACAAATAACCCTTTTTTAAATAATTTTATTATGGTGACTTGCAGAGACAAGCAGTTTGAACTTTTTCTGAGTAGTGTACAGATTCAAGATAGAATCAAAGCATTAGCAACCAAAATTAATCAAGAATATAAAGATAAAAAGCCTGTATTCATTGCTATATTGAATGGGGTTTATCGTTTTGCAGGAGATGTATTCAATTATATTGATATAGATTGTGAAATTAGTTTTGTGAAACTGCGTTCTTATGTAGGGATGGAAAGTGGCGAATTGACGACTATGTTAGGGTTGGATACAGCATTGGAAGGAAGGGAGGTGATTTTACTAGAGGATATTGTAGATACAGGAAAGACCATTTATCATTTTTTGCCAGAGCTAAAAAAATCAAAACCAGCTTCTATAAAAATTATGACCTTATTAGTCAAGCCAGAAGCTGCTCAATACGACATTCCACTAGAATTTGTAGGCTTTTCTGTTCCTAATTATTTTTTGTTAGGATATGGATTAGATTATGATGGGTTAGGAAGACATTATAATGATATCTATAAGGTTGTGGAAACCCCAAAAATATAATTGAGAATAGACAGGCTCTAATTTTGGAGTTGCACTAAGATAAAAATAACTTCCTATATAATATTTTCTACAAAAAAAACCTCTTTCAATTACGAAAGAGGTTTTTTTGTAGAAAATGCCCCTAAGATCAGAGCGTAATTTGAGTTAAAAACTTAAATACAATCTTAGATAGAGTGAATTTCTGCATTGATATTATATTGCTCCACAATTTTCTGAGTGAACATTTTATGCCCTTTAGGAGCCAATAAATGAAACTGACCTTTCTTCATAGTTGCCATGGTACTGAATAGACGCCATCTCGTAACTAATTTTCTAACGTCTGGCTCTTTCATAGCAATATCAGAAAGATGGACAGATCCATCTTTGACGGTGAAAGATAAGTCAGGTTGAATAGTCTCGTCTGTTGATTGGTTTTTGAATCCAGCAGGCAATTCATACCCTTCCAAATTAGCTTTTACTTCAGAAGTTGATTTCTTTTGTGCCCAGACAATAGCCTTCTCAATAAAACTGTTCTTTTTCATAAAATTATTTATATATTTAATACTATTTTTTTGCTTTAAATGACCAAGTAAGTTCAAAGCGAGAAATTTCTTCCAATGCTCCATTTTGACCAACTTGGGTACCAATACTTTCCATTGTCACCGTTCTACTTTCTCCTGTCAGAATTACTTCCTCTATTGCTTGTATCAATTTAGGGCCATCTTTGCATACAAAAGTAGCTTTAGAAACCGCTTTTTTGCCATAAATGCCTTTGATATCAACCACCAACATAGAAATTTTCCCTCTTCCTTGTAGCGCTTGCATGGCTAATACACCTGTTGACATTTCTGCTGCGGCTGCTTGGGCTGCAAAGT
Source organism: uncultured Aureispira sp. (assembly GCA_964404215.1). Classification (GTDB taxonomy): domain Bacteria; phylum Bacteroidota; class Bacteroidia; order Chitinophagales; family Saprospiraceae; genus Aureispira. The sequence continues at coordinate 4,752 of CAYOJF010000056.1, forward strand.
AAATAGATTTGAAAGGATTTTGAGAACTCCAACGATATGGTACAGTGACACTAGCTTGGTTCATGTCAACAGCTTGAATACGAATTCCCATAAAAAAAGCACTGGGTAATTTGGTCAATAAAAAAAGCCGCTGTAATACTGGGTTCAAAAGTTTTTTAGTAAACTTCTGAATATGAGGATTGGATGCATCAAAAGGTAGCTCCAAAGCTGCTTTGTTAGCCATTTTACAAAAATATTGCTTGTTTTGAGAAATAGAATCAAGGCTTCAAATATACAACAGTCCTTTTAATTTAAAGAATATATTTGCAGTCTAATGAAAAAATAGGGCTTCTGGAGCTAAACAATTGCTTTAGTCGGCTGTTAATTAAAACTTATAAATTCAATCTATGGAGACTAGATAGCACACATCTTGTGGGATTTTTACGTTTTAGAGAATGAAAACAAATAGTTTATTGTAAATTTGTCCTCTAAATAATATTATAACATCCTTATGGTAACATCAAATCTATTTCGAAAAATAGTTTCCTCTAGTACTTATTCTTTTCTTAGTGTTCTGACGGTCGCTGTTCTTTTTGCTGACACTATATCTGCTCAAAATTCTACCTTTCCACTATCAGTGGAACCTTTAGAGAGTAATCCTATTATCAAAAAACACCTAGAAGATTATCCTAGTTTTGGACGAAATAATCAAGTTTGTCCTGCAGATACACTGACACTGCCATTTTTTGATGATTTTGCAAATAATGGTTCTGTTTATCCTAACTGTACTAAATGGCAAGATAATCATGTTTTTGTCAATGAAGCTATGGCGATAGCTCCGCCATCAATTGGAGTGGCTACTTTTGATGGTTTAGCACCAGATGGTACCCCTTACAATCAGTTTGCGAATCCATCTGATGGGTTGCCCGCAGACACTTTAACTTCACAGCACTTAGATTTGTCAGGATTGGCTACTACAGATAATATCTTCTTGAGTTTTTATTTAGAAGCAGAAGGTTTGGGCGATCGCCCTCAGGTACAGGATTCTTTTTTCGTTGAGTTTAAAGATAGTGCGGATGCATGGATTACTATTGCTCAATATGAGGGGATTGATGACAGTATCTCTACATTAACGGTACAAGGATTTAGACAAATTTTTCTGCCAATCAATGAAACACGCTACTTGTATAAAGGCTTTCAGTTTAGATTTAGAAATCATGCCTCTATTACGGGTAATAATGATCATTGGCATCTTGACTATGTTTATCTCGAAGATAATAGAACCAATGCTAATCCTACACAAGCCAATTTTGGCAGTTATGCAGATGTGGCTTATACGGCATTGCCGAATAGTCCTTTGGTTAATGGCTATTTGTCTATGCCTTGGAGACACTTTGCTGCCAATCCAATGTATAATGATAGTATTACCTTAGCGAATTATAATCACAATCCTTGTAATGTAGCTGGAACACTAGATAGACTTTATGAAGTCAATGAAGTAAGTCCTAATAATACGGTATTGTTGAATATGCCCATTGCTACATTGGCAAACTATAGCTGTAGTCCCAATTCCGATGATGAGCAAACTTATGCTACTGTAGGTACTTGGGGAGTATTGGCTCCAACAGAAAAAACAGTAATTGAATCTAAAATTAGTATTTTGTTTCCTAGTGGTTTTCAAAGTGGGACTGACTTTGTTGGTAATGATACGGCTACTCGCACAACAGTTCTGGATAATTATTTTGCCTATGATGATGGAACAGCAGAGCATAGAGCAATCGCAAGGCGAATAGGAACTAAAATAGCAGTGGAGTTTCAAGCCGAAGTAGCAGACACACTACGGGGAGTTTATTTTCATTTGCCATATGTAACGAATAGAAATGCTGAAATTGATTTCATTAATGTCAAAGTATGGTTAGATTCTTTGCAGAATGAAGTATTTAGCCGGGATTTTTATCGATTACGTTATGAAGCAAGCTTTAATGGATTTCATTATGTTACTTTTGAAGATTATACAGGACGAAAAATTCCTATTCCAGTACAAGCAGGACAGAAGTTTTATGTAGGTTGGCAACAAGCTTCTAAAGAAGAAGTTCCAGTAGGGTTTGATAAGAGTAATGATGCTAGTGATAAAACATTTGTCAGTGTTGGGACTTCTTGGATTAATAGTCCTATTAAGGGAGCAATTATGATTCGACCATTACTGTCTATGAGTGATACATTTACATTGATCCCAATAGAGAAAATAGAAAAAAATACGGCAACATTACGTATTTTTCCAAACCCAACTAAAGAGCAAGTTTATTTAGAACTAGATAATATAGAAACAGAAGAATCAGATTATCAGATTCAACTGAATAATATGCTTGGTCAACAAGTTTATCAAGGAAATTTTGTAACAGAATTGTCATTGAGAGATTATGATAGTGGGGTCTATATTTTGACTCTAATCAATAGGCAAGGAAATATAATTGCACAAAGAAAAATAATAAAACAACAATAGAGCATGAAACTAGATATTTTGGCAATAGGGGTACATCCAGATGATGTAGAGTTATCCTGCTGTGGTACTTTACTACACCATATCAAAATGGGTAAAAAAGTAGGTTTACTGGATTTGACTGAAGGAGAGTTGGGAACTAGAGGAAGTGCCGAAATTCGTCTACAGGAAGCAGAAGCAGCTTCTAGGATGATGGGGGCAACAGTACGGGTTAATTTGGGCATGGAAGATGGTTTTTTTGAATATAATCAAGAAAATCTGGTAGAAATTATAGAGATCCTTCGCCTTTTTAAACCGGATATAGTACTCACAAATGCGATAGATGATCGGCATCCAGATCATGGTAGAGCCGCTAAATTGACAGCAGATGCGTGTTTTCTGAGTGGATTAGTCAAAATTAAGACAGAATGGGAAGGCGAAGATCAACTTCCATGGAGACCTAAAGCAATATATCATTACATTCAGGATTATTATATAGAACCTGATTTTGTCTTAGATATTACGCCTTATGTAGATGAAAAAATAGATATTATTCAGTGCTACAAATCACAGTTTTTTGATCCTAATTCAAAAGAAAAAGAAACTCCAATTTCTACTAAATCCTTCTTAGATTTGATTACTTCTAAAGCTCAAATGATTGGACGTCCTGCTGGGTTTGAATACGCAGAAGGTTTTACCAAAAGTAGAACGGTAGGAGTGAAAAGCTTGTATGATATTGTTTAGAGAAATAAATATAAAGTATAGATAATGACTGCTAAAGCAATATATCTAGGTGCCCTTAGAGTAGAAGCAACCCACCTCAAGTCGGGAGAAATCATTCTTTCAGACGCTCCTGTGGATAATAATGGAAAAGGGGAAGCTTTTTCTCCAACTGATATGGTAGCCACGGCACTAGCTTCGTGTATGTTGACGGTAATGGGAATTGTAGCAGCTCGCAAGGGGTGGGATATGACTGGAAGTACTGCTGAAATTACGAAAGTAATGGCATCTAATCCACGTCGAATAGCTAAGATAGCTGTGGTTTTAAAAATGAATAAAGCAGACTGGTCTGATGAGGCCAAAAAACTTTTAGAAAAAACGGCTCATGCTTGCCCTGTAGGCAATAGCTTACATTCAGATTTGGAGCAAGAGATTATTTTTGAGTGGTAGCTATGTGAAAGCATGCTCTTACACGAAAAAGATAGTTTGAGGTATGTTCTAATTTAAACAACTTCAACAAGTTTTATACAGAATATTTGATAACGTTCCCCACACGATTGATCTACATAACACAGAAAAATAAAAAAAATGAAAAAGAGAGTAATTCCTATTGTCTTTTTTGCTCTAGTATGGGCTTTGCCAAACGTCTGGGGACAAAACAAGCGAACGGAAACTATAATACCAACAGAAGGTAAACCACCAGGAGCATTCATGGTAGATATCGAATATGGTATGCATCTGCCGATGGCAGATATGGCAGAATATTTCAAGTACAATTTTTCACTAGGAGGAAAGATACAGTATCTTTTTCCTAATAATCTAATTTTGGGATTAACAGGACACTATCAGTTTGGCGATGAAGTGGGAAAGGATGTCGTGTCCAATTTGAGAGAACCAGGAGGTTCCATTATTGATAAATTTGGGACCTATTCAGATGTTTCTCTAGGACAACGTGGCTTTTTTATAGGAGGAACTGTTGGTTATTTGATTCCATTACTCAAGAAACATAAACGTTCTGGATTAGAATTTCGAGTATCAGGAGGATATTGGCAACATTGGGTCAATATAGAAGTAATTGGTAGTGAAGTATTTGCTCTTACGGATGATTACCTTCGTGGTTATGACCGAATGACTTCAGGTTTTGGAATGTCACAGTACGTAGGCTATCGACATTTAGATAAAGGTGGATTGCTTAATTTCTTTGGTGGGTTTGAATTCATGCAAGGTTTTACACAAAACAGAAGAGGATTTAATTATGATACTGGAGAAGCAGATACCGCCCCTAAGTTAGATTTATTAGTTGGCTTTAAAGTAGGGATTGCTATCCCATTCTACACCTATACTGCAGATACAGAGATGGATGATATGCGTTATTACTAAGTATATGTAGTCTGCTTACTCATTCTGTCTTTGATATTAGCAATAAGATACGCTGAATTTATGCTGTATAAAAAAATATTATTAATCCTATTGTGTTGTTTAGCTATTGAAGCGAATGCTCAATTCTATGTGAATATGGAAGGTGGGTTAAAATGGGATGTGGTACAGACATTTTCTTCTAAAGGGTATTTTTTCTATGAAAATAAGCCTGACTTTATGGGGGGAGCTGTTTTTGGATATGAGGTGAATCCTTATCTATTTTTAGAGACAGGTGTACATGTACATCAATTAAATAATAATTATGTGTACAAATTGGATGGAGTGGATTGGCTGACTCAAGAACGCTGGCTGCCTGCTCAGTTCATCCAAGTCCCATTGCGATTGCGTACCACAGTAGCTACGATTAAAGAAAACTTGTCTTTTCATCCCTATGTGGGGCTCAATATACTACTGCATCGCCATGAAGATGGTCGCTATGAATCACGAGAGTATCAACGACCAATCGAAGATCCTACTTTTCAGAGTTCTTTCAAGTACGAATATAATGCAGGTTTTAGAGAACGTTATTTATTATTGTTAGAAGCTGGAATAACCGCTAGATACAAAATAACACGTCATTTTAGTATCTTATGTTCTCTAGGTTTTATGATGGGGAGCACTGCCATACACGAATCTATTGTTGCGTGGGAACGCAGAACACCTGCCATCAAGGACAGTGGTGTCACTCATGCTCAATATAAGGGCGATCAGATTAGTCTGATGATTGGAGTACAATGTCGATTTATGGACTAGGAGCAAATGAGAGGTGTATACGCCATTTATTGTCACTTTATCATCTGAATAAGAAAACAATTCTATGAAAATGATACTCTTATTCTTTTTGGTATTTTTGAATACAATTCAAGCTCAACAAAACGCTCAAGATAGTTTTGTGTATGAACATGCGATACCTATAGAAGATATTTCTTTTTTGAAGGGAGCAGAACGCATTGGATTTGATGAGGGGGTTATTCTAGCCCAACAATATAAAGATGGTTTAGCATTGATGACCTTTGGCGATCCTTGGTATGTAGATGCTTGTACTCATTGTGCTTATGAATACTGGGGAGTACGTTTGATCTCGGTGGGTAGTATTATGATGAAAGGTACTGAAGGAAAGGTAGCAGGTTTTAATAGTATTATGCGACCAAGGATAAGAGCAAAATTGGGTGCTAAATATGATTCATTAGGGCTTTTGCCAAGTCATATTCAGAATCTAAAAGAAGTCGTTTTAGATTCATTTAAACAAAATATATCCATTCGGTTGATAGGCGAAGATTCTGTTTTTATACAGTTGACGACTAGTAAATTTGCTTTTCTCTATGGAGAAGAGACGATAGTAAATAGCTATTCTCAGAAAGAAACATCTTATTATTTATTTGAATTGGAGCAAGGAATTTTTTTTCCTAAAAAAAGAGAAAATCTTGTGATTTTGCAACTACAAATAGGAGTTTTTGAAGGAGATAGTAATTGGTGTGGACATAAGCAATGGAATAAGCCTATTAGATGGAATATTCCATTCCGTATTTGATACTGATAAAAATAATCTTGAATGAAAGAACAAATATGGGGCTGGGACCCTAGCAATAGAAAGACAACAGAAGAGATTAGACAAAGTCTATTACTTTTTTTGCCCTCACTACCAGAACAAAAATTGCAGATAGAATGGGATGCAGGAGGAGACCAAACCTTGGTGAATTTTCGTACCAAAGATGGGTATGTTGATTTTGATTGTAGTATTGCATTTAGAGATTATTTAAGAGACTATTTTGAGTTGCCCAATGCAGGCGAATATTATAACAAAGGTGGTGGAGTGTTAATTATAGAAGGGCAGCTGCTAGTGTTTGAGTATGATGAATATGCGTATTTTGAGAAAGATGAATTGCTTTATATAGAGGAGCATGAATATGATGAGGGAATATGGATTGATTTTTCTCACTTGAATATCAATGATTTTTTTGAAAAGGCGGATAAAGAAAAAGTTCATTTTTATAGCTCCGTCAATTTTGTTCGAGAAAAGGAAACTTATACCTCTATAGAATTGTATGGTAAAACAATACCAAATGCTTGGATTGCTAAACAAGAAGCAAAATTAGAGTTAGACATACAAGATTATATGCAAACAAAATGTACGATGCCATTTAGGCATGCGGAAATGAGTTGTAGTGGAACAATTACGGCTTCAGGCATCCAAATCGAAGAATTATATAAAATAGAATATACAGTAGAAAAAGATAAGAAACAAGAAAGAGTAAATCTACTGTAAGAAGGACTTCAATTTAAATAAAACACATCATGGATAATATATTTCAGTTTCTACAAGAAACAACTAAAGAGAATTTTACAGCAGCACAAGCAATGGTGACAGGTCATGAGGATTATGATCCTTATTCTAAGGATCTGAATATAATGGAAAAGCTGTTGGATGAAGATAAGTACGAAGAAGTAGCTCGCTACGATAATGTCAATGTCTTGCTTTCGCCTAGAGCACACTTATATAAAAACTATGCGTGGCGGCAGTTAGAGAAAGAGCATGAGGCAAAGTGCGAAATGGTTTTTGCTCAAAAAATTATGGAAGGAATTCATTTGACGGGAGATGGGACGAAAGAGGTTCCCTATCAGGTCATTCGTATTTCCGATGAACGAGATATGTTGATGTTTCTACAAGAAAAATTTGTAAAACAAAGTCTGATCAAAGGGGAGGATGATAAGCAGTTTTTTGATAAAATAGACTGTGAATCAGGGAAAGAGATTTATTTTGATATAACGACCTTGTATCATAAAATGCAAACGATGTTTAGACAAGAGTAAAAAAAATATGAAGACCATATTAGTTGTCAATGGAGAAAGTTATTGGCAAGATATATTGATAGATTTTAAAGTGGTTCAGAAATCCATTCAACATACTGATTGGATTTATAGAGACAGTCAATTGCTGGTAGTTGATAGAGAAGGGGTTGTTGCTCCAGATGGTATTTTATGGCGAGTAGGAGCGATTGAACCTACTCCTAAACAAACTAATGCAATGAATTTGATTGCACTAGCTAATATTCCTTGTGTCAATGATCCCAATACTTTGAAGCTAGGGTTTGATAGACTATCTATGTTAGGAATTATTAAAAAGCAAGGATTGCCTGTCATTGATTTTAATGTAGTAACAAGAACGGCTTATCTGAAAAATATTAAAAAGGAATTTCCTTTTGTGATCAAAGTTGGGAATTATCATGGAGGATATGGTAAGGTATTGATTGAGGAAGATAAGGCTTGGCAAGATATACAAGACTTACTTTTCGTAACCAACCATTATATTACGATCGAGCCTTATATAAATTATGAAAGAGATATTCGTTATATCGCTGTAGGCAATAAGGTATGGGCAATGTCCAGAAGAGGTAAATATTGGAAAGCAAATATAAAAACAACAGATTATGCCCCCATTTCACCAGAAGAAAAGATAGTTGCTTGGACAAAAAAGTTGCAACAACATATTGGTGCTGATATATTGGCGATTGATATATTAGAAGAATCAAATGGTACACTACATATTGTAGAGTATAATGATATTCCAGGATTATCGGGTTTTGGTGAAGATATAAAGCATCAACTAGCGGCTATTTTAATTGAAAAAATGAATCAATAGATATGAATATAATGGTTATGTTGTTTAGTTTTTTGTTATTAGTACCAACTACTAACGAGCCAACTGAATGCGAAGATTTGTGGAAGAAGTATGGTACTGTTCCTAAAGGAGTTGTTTTTGAAAACTGCCAAAAAGAAACTGGACAAACAATCAAAAGAGCAACTTATAAGGTTGCAGGAGAAGAGGCAGAAGAAGTAGAAGCCTTTTTGATTGAAAAATATGGGATAGGTAAATTGCACTTTGTTTGTTGTGGTTGGGAATCTAAAAATGGTCAGAATGGGACGATTAGACATAAAGCAATTAAAAAAATGAATCCATTTTATGATTTGGATATCGTTATGTTTGCCAGTGCAGAAAAGCAAGATGAAAATGGAGAATGGTATATAGAACACGATAGAACAAAAGTAGAATTTACGATTGAAGTGCGTCTGATGGAAGTGTAGTTTTTTAACTAAGAGCATGTCTAAATGAGAAAAAATGATATTTAGGGCTTTGGGCAGTTTCTATTTTGATGGGATATTAAAAATAACGAAGGATAAGAATATTCCTTTTGGATATAGTATTGATAATCACAATACTCATTGTCTTTTAGTTGGACTTGGATATTCAGGGACTATACTTTTTTCATTGGCAGAAGGATCAAAACTAATGGCAGTCTGTTTAACCATTGCTATATTAACTACAGCCCATTTTTTGCAAAGCAATAATATATATAATTTTGGAGGGTGGCAGAAAGCGGAACCGCAGGACATATTATTGGATGATACAGAAGAAGAGTTTGACGATATTAGTGATGAATAAATGAACATAAAAGACTTTTTGATAAGAACTACTATTCATTTGGTACCTTTAGGATATGAACATTCAAAAATTAGTATTTATCTTTTCTCTTGGGCTTTTTTTTTGTCAAAATAGTCGAGGACAACGAGCATTGTATGTTGACCAATTGGATCAGATACTGGGAGATAGTATAGCAGAGCAGCAGTTATTCAATTATGTACAAGCAAATAATTTTCAGACACTCTTGTTGTATAGCTTACATCGAGTACATATTACCCATGATCTGACGATGAGACCTTCCAATACTATTTTGGCTGATTTTATACATAGAGCAAAAAGTCAATATCGGGTTACTAAAGTTGGGGCAATAGGCGAAAATACTACCTTTTTTCAACAAGTCATTCAGCCATATAATACGAGTCGCTCCTTGCAGACAGAACGATTTGATTTGTATAACCTAGAGTTCGAATATTGGAACACGAATAGTGTAGATACTGGTGGGTATTATTGCAATACCTATTTGCTTCCCAATCAACTACCTTGTACTGTAAATAGTGCATTTGGCTATTACAGTACCATTCTAAATCAATTAGATACATTGACTAGGGCGAGTATTAGCCCTATCGAAATAGAAACGTATATTGGCTGGGCTACTGCTTCACAATTAGATACCATTACACGTTTAGTGGACAGACTGAGAATACATGCTTATGTAAATGATCCCTCTATTGCTTATGCTTACACGGCAAGTCGATTGGTTGATCTACGAGTAGACCCCACTCAAACGGATCTTTCTATTATTTTTTCTGCTGAGCCTTCTTTTATGCAGCCTTGGTTACTTAGTAATTCTATGGGGCAAGCGGAGCATATTTACCAAGATTCCTTTCGACAACGAGTTGTGAATAATGGATTAAATCTAGAAGGGTTTACTTATTTTGCTTATTCTCATTTACCTAATATCATATTGCCCAATAGAAATCTAGTAGCCTCCACCAAGTTTTTCAATATACGAGCTACTGTCAATCACATTGTGATTGAGACTACTTTTCCTCAGTATGAGGTTTTGATCTATGATTTACTTGGGAGACTTCAAGTCCATTATCCGAACTCTTCTCCAAAACAAATTGCTATACAAAATCTATCAAAAGGGATCTATTTATTGGTATTGCGTACTGGATCCAATCAAGAAACATTTCAATTCATAAAAAACTAAGGTAGATGTCATTTTCTCAATATAGTACTAGTATTTTTGTTGTTTGGGGACTTTTTGCAATGGATGCTTTTGCTCAAACAGGTAGAATAAAAGACTTTTATCAACTATTTGAGGAAGTAGAATTTGATAGACTAGAGGTCTATTCTGATGCTAGACGTCCTGAAAAATACCATGATACCAATCTTTATCCTTTTGGTGGTGTAGAAGTAGATACGAATTATTATGTATTATTACGGCCTATCGTAGACCCTATAGATAGCGATGTTAAATACTCTAGTTTTTATGCTAGTCGAAGGTTTTATATAACAGGTAGATTAGAGGGATTACTTGTTAGAGAATATCATGACGGAGGTAGAGTGCATCATATTCATCTACTTATTTTTGAGAATCAAAAGCAAGAGTTATTGAGGAGCCAAAAATTATCGTATGCTTATGCTTATGAAGGAAGTTTTGGACGGCAAGTAAGTTGGGTAGAAGATTTGAATGGCGATGGACGAAAGGATATTTTGACTCGTTTGTGGAGCCAAAATTTTGTAGGAAGTGAAGCCGATGAATTATATATTGACTCCATGTTTTTATCTATATCAGAGGAAGATTCTTTTCGGATAATACCAGTTTCTGATACCGCTATGCGTCAAGCTATTGCTGTAGAGTATCCATATGAACGAGTTTCCTATGGTTGGCTTGAAGCAGAAGGAGCATTAGAGCAATTGATCAAAGATCGAGCATTAGATTTTATCAAACCAGCAGAGCAGGAAAATTGGGTGATTATTGCGGGAAGTGATCAAACACTAGAGGCGGCGACCTATGAAATCAATCGAGCAAAGCAAATTATTGGAGTAGATCAAAAACACGGCTTAGATTTTAGAAATTTTGATATTTATGAAAATAAAAAGCGATATTATACTGCCAATGACTCTTTTAGGAGTAGAGCTGCCGCAGAAATAGCTTTAGTTGATATTAGGATTAAATTGAACAAGACTGCTTATATTCTCAAAAAATCGGATTGGTGTATTGAAGAAACGTACGAAAATGGGTATATTAAGTGTGGGGATAAATAATGTTTATTGCTTAGGTGTTAGTTTAATTTCAATAGAGTTGACTATTTTTTTTTCATGGAAAATAGATTTAATTTTGATGCTCGTGAAAAATAGTCGTTCTGTCCCTTGTAGCAAATGTTTCAGATTATCTTTCATTTCTCTATTAAACTGATTGCCTTCGAATGTTTTTAGTAGCACTAATGAATCGCCTCGAGTAATAATTAGCGTATAACTTTTGACTAAAAAACTAGTCGAAATACCATAATTAACTAATGAGACTTGAATACCCGATTGAGCAAGAAATTCGCCTTTTGACATAGTAGGTTTGCCATTGCCAATCATTGCGGTAGGAGCAGGCAGTGATTTGACTGAAAAACTACCTTCCCAGAGTAGTACAGAATCTTGGTTTATTTTTCTATAAATGCTCAAAATAGTACATCCTCTCTGCGTAGGAGTAAGGGTGAAGGAACCATCTTCTTTTAGTGGACTGGTTTCCCCATTAGAAGACACTAAAATAATCTCTTGATAAGGGATGTTTCCTAACTGAATAAACATCGGATTATGAAACTGGACAAACAACCAATCTTGAAATGATTTGACAGAAATATTGGTCTGAGCAATAGAGGAGTCAGAGGACAAAATTAGAATGGTGATAGAAAGGAGAATGGATTTCATGGCGGGAAGGGCTTTTACTGTACACGTAGTCTATTTAATGCTGTTTTATCTTTGATTCTACTTAGATTTTCTTTTTAATAGGCTCATGATTTCGTCTTTTCTAGCTTTAGATATGTAGAATTGATTAGATTCTAAGATAGATTTGTAAGTAGAGTGTTTCTCAATAAAAGGGAATACTTTTGTTTTTATCTCTATGAGCCACCTATCAATAGATAGATTAAGTTCTTCAGTAGTGTTACCTCTGAAATTTGGATGCATACCATTTTTGCTACTTACCATAACTAAATAATTATCATCATAAACATTCCCATATTCTTCATCAAAGTAAGCAATCGTCATATCATAAACATCAAAACGATTTTTGTATTCGATAAATATGAAAACGGAGAGTTTCTCCTCTAAGTTTTTAAATAATCTCTTCGATGTTTTTGTATGCGTATCAAATCCATAAGCACGAAAAAGAGGAACTATTTTTTCTTTGAAAATTTTATTAAATTCTTTCTTTCGCTCTTTTGCAGTAAATTCTTCTTTCATCTTTTTCTTTAAACTGTAGTGACTTTCATAAATGTATTACACTTAAATTTGCTTTTAAATTAGCCCTACTTCAAATTACAAAAAAAAACATCAAGCATTACTAATAATTTAATATTTCGATTCTTTTATTTAGTAGATTACTAGATTATTTCTTGTAATTTAGAAAAATGAAGCCCTTTTATTTACCTCTTAAAAAATATTAATGACACACGAAGATTTGCCACAACGATGGAAAGACAAAATCAAAGCCTATTTGAAATCACATGGGGAAGAGAATAGAGTTAAATTGGGGGCGTATGACTTCTTTGCTAATCAAGTAGTACAGGTCAAATTTGAAGATGGCTCTTTTGCTGAATTTCGTTACCCATTAGTTATCAATGCACCAGAATTCAAGGAAGTAGGAATATTCACAGAACATTGTGGTTATCACATATTTAATTTGGGAGGTACTTATATTAATATCATCAATAATTACTAACTAAATAGTCGTAAAAGTGCTTCGATAAGTTTTAACTATCCAAAATATATTACCTATGCAGCTGTTTTTACTATTAGCAACTCTTTTGATAGGAACCACATGTTATGGACAAACATTTACGCTGCAAGTAAATAATGGCTATGGTTCAGGGACATATCAAGAAGGAGACACTATTCATGTTTGGTCCAATAATGTATTTGGTAATACGGTTTTCGTTAATTGGACAGGTTCGGCAGTTTCTTATTTGAATTTTGATAATGAATGGCATACGACATTAGTGGTACCTGTAGGGACAAATATTCCTAATTTGACGCTGGATGCTAATCCAGGAACATTAGCTTCTACTCAGGTGGATTCTATCGAATATATCTTGGAAGGAGAACAAATGGGAGTGATTTCTAATGTGGCGAAGCCTGTTTACTATGCAGTCCCTGCTGTGCCAAATGGTATTGTTTTTCTTTTTCATGGTACCAATGGAAGTGGAGGGAGTTTTTTTGAAAGTTATGAGCGTTATATACTGATTAAGGATTTAGTCTATAATGGATTTGCTGTCTTTACATTAGATGCAAATGAACGGACTATGGGCGATCAAAATGGAGACGGTAGTGTGCGATGGAATGTTGCTAATGCTGGGACAACTTCAGCCGCTACTAATGTAGACATTCGCAATGTCCAAGCTTTGCGAGATTCTATTATTAGAACTTTTTCTTTATCTTCTTCGATCCCTAGTTACACCTTAGGTATGTCAGCAGGAGCCGTTTTTAGTGATATTTGTGCTTCCGCATTGGGTTTCAATGCTTCTGCTCATATTACAGCTAAAGGGCGAACAGATACCTATACTCGTTCAGACATAGCACCTGTCATCTGGATTATGTCTAGCAATGATAATAACCAGAGTGCAGATAACACGGTAGCTTATTCGAATTATACGACTATGTTGACTAGCCAAGTGGCGGAGTGGCATTTGTTGGAGCGATCACCAGTGTATAGAGACCGATTCAGACGAAGTCTGGACGGAATTACTCGACTTCAAGCAGATAGCGTCTTTCAACGCTTACAAAATAACGGCTACCTCGATACAAACAATTTCTTGACTACACAAGACATCTCTACTATTCCTAATAATCTGTGGAATAATTTGGGACTAAATGCCATTCAAAAATTAGAAATTAATCAACAGCTCGCTTGTGTCAATGCAGAACATGTATTGCATAGTGATTACAATAAAAATATTATTCGATTTTTTAATCAACAGCAAACCATTTCTACTGTAGCTAAAAAAGAAGAAACGAAAAATTTGTTGTTATATCCCAATCCTGTACAGGATTATCTACAGATCCAGATAGAAAAAGAATCGGTTGCTTCAGAGATAGCAATCTATACTTCTAATGGAGAAATAGTAGCTTGGGCAAGGGAGCAGAGCCAAGTTAAAGTTGATTTATTAAAGCCAGGAATTTATTTTGTGCAAGTGGTGTTGGGTAATGAAATATACTGGAGTAAAATTCTCAAAGAATAATGGAAGGGAAGAGGTTATTTTGGAAGATCATTACAGGAATATTTTTGAGTATCCTATTAGGATGTCAGGGAGAATTGATTATTGCTCCAAACGTAGTAAATATTTCATCAGACGATACGCTAGAGGAGAAGAAAGAAATTCTAAAGGATGAAAGGTTAGCGTTCTATGAGCAAGAAATAAAAGAATATTATCAACAGCAGTATACGGAGTCTGACATACCAATTGAATTAGGATTAAGTGGAACTATTGGGTATGAAGATGAACAGATATTAATATTGCATTTTGATGAAATTTTAGAATTTGGAAGTTGGCATTATACTAATTCTGCTTTGTTTTTCATGAAACAAGGGGAAAGATTAGTTAGGGTAAAAACTCCTACAATAAAAGATAAACTACTTGCCGATTTTTATCAGAGGAAAATGCAATATCCTAATCGTATAGAAGGGAGATTGCATCAGCACTTTGATCTTACAGGAGATGGTATAAAAGAATATATTTTTTATGCTACTGGGATGGTTAGGACTAATGTAGAAGATGCATATCATATTTATCAGTTGGATACACGAACTCAGGAATTGAAATTAATGAATCTCTACACCAAGGGATCTTTTGTAGAAGGAGAGTGTGAATCTGCATATGGTATGCAGGAGGAACTCAAAGTGATAGAACAAGATAGTTTTGTATTGCCAATAATAAAACTAAAGAGACTCCAAACGATATGTATAGATAGTGTAAGTCAAGTGGATACTATAAACGTAGATTACGAATACTATCAATGGAAGGGACAAGAATTTTTGAGAATAGAGAGATAATACTATTCGTACTAATATCTATTTTTTTGATTGAAATAATTGTTGACTATGATTGAAGGCTTGTTAGGAGGATTATTATGGGCTATTATAGAAGGGCTTTTAATAGAGGGGACAAAGTATTTTTATAATACTTGGATAGACATCTGTCTTAAGCTGGCAGGTTGGAAAGTGCCTTTTGGTACTACTGCTAAGAAATACCAAAGTGAATCCACCTTTTTGATGGGAGTGACACTCGTTACTGGAATATTTTTTATTGCTATTGGAGGTTGGTTAGGCATATTGTATTGTATTATGTTTTATACCATGGTTATAGTAGTAGGAGCTACTATTCATCGCTGTAGGAAAGAAAAAAAAGAAAGGAAGGATGAGAGTTTGTTAGATGATTAGACAGTAAGGACTAGCAATTTGTAGGATGGAAATTTCTAAAACTGCTCAAAAAGACCTAACTTAAATTGGCACAACATTCGCTTGATATGCTTTATTGTCCATTAACAAAAAAATAACAACTATGAAAACAGGAACTTTGACTAGCTTTTTGATATTAATATTAGGTTGTAGTATAGCAGCGGTAGCACAGACAGCAGATGACCCAGAAACAACTTATCACGATCAACAAGTTGCCTTACTCAAAAAAGGAACGAAATATATCAAAGCTTATCAGAAGGCTTATGAGAAGAAGCATGGTGAAATGCCTGTCCTTAATTTTGAAGGAGCAAGCTTAGTTGGGTTAGACTTGAGAGGATTGAATTTAGAAAATGCAAATTTTCAAGAAGCAGACCTTAGAGGAATTAAATTTGGCACTAAGCCATCTAAGAAAGTAGCTAAATATGACAATGAAGATAGATTAATAAAAGGCAGTGGTCCAGCCATTCCACCTGCTAACCTGAAAGGAGCAAATTTGAGTGGAGCAGATATGGGAGAGTATAACGGAGACGTGGCAGATTTGAGCCTAGCTAATTTAGAGGGAGCTAATTTATCAGAGTCAGATATGACAGGAGCAAAACTAGTGAAAACTAACTTGCGTAGAGCCAATCTACAAGGTTCGAGTTTGGTGGGGTGTAGCCTTGAGAAAGCAGACTTAACATTAGCAGATATATCAGAGGCAGACGTTGAAAATTGTACTTTCTACAAAACTATTCTTATCAAAACCAATATGGAAGGAGTGAATATAGATGAAGCTACAATGGAAGAGGTTATCTTAACAGAAAAAGTATTGAAAGAAGAGCAAAAGCGAGAAGAAAAGAGACAATCTGGTTTTTAGTCTAGAGCATGCTCTTAGAATGCTAAGCACAGCTTTTTTCGATAATGTTTAATATACTGAAATCCTAATAACCCATCAAAAATTACAAAATCATGAAAGTTTCTCAGCAGCTAAATCACATCAATGATCATAACTATGATGATGATATTTTTATTACAGGTATTCCGAAAGGCTATTTCCCCGCAGTGACAGATATTTCGATTGCTACAGGAAGTAAAACTAGAAAAATTAGCGTAGAATTATTGCCACTTGAGCAGGCGGAAGGAGGTGCAATGAATGTTAACTCAGGGTTATTCATACGAAAATCAGATGAAGAAGAGGTGTCAATTACTGTCTCACAAGATGGTAAAGCATTAGCTTCTAACACTACGCGTTATTCCTAATTTCTACCTATTGTAGTATAACAGAGAAATTAACTAGTATATTTCAAAAAAGCAGCTTCTTGTTCTCAAGAAGCTGCTTTTTATCATTTATATATCATCTATATATATATCGGAGTTATTTGAAAGCATTAAGGCCAGTCACATCCATTCCTGTAATCAGTAAGTGAATATCGTGTGTCCCTTCGTAAGTTAATACCGTTTCTAGGTTCATCATGTGACGCATCACAGGATATTCGTTTGTGATACCCATACCACCATGTATTTGTCTAGATTCACGAGCAATTTCTAATGCCATGTGTACATTATTACGTTTTGCCATGGAGACTTGTGCTGGAGTTGCCTTACCTTGATCCATCAAGGTTCCTAATCTCCAAGCTAGTAATTGAGCTTTGGTGATTTCAGTAATCATTTCTGCTAATTTCTTTTGAGTCAATTGGAATCCTGCTAATGGTTTGCCAAATTGCTCACGCTCTAGAGAAGCAGAGTCATAACAATCTAAACCCGCTCCAATAGCACCCCAAGCAATTCCGTAACGAGCCTTACTCAAACAAGAAAGTGGTCCTTTTAGTCCCTTTACATTAGGTAGCAATTGAGATTTAGGTACACGGACATTATCAAATACTAATTCTCCTGTGATAGAAGCACGTAGAGACAATTTACCATGGATTTCTGGAGCAGAACAACCTTCAGAGTCTAATTCTACAATCAATCCACGAACAATCCCTTCTTCATCTTTAGCCCATACTACTGCTATATCTGCAATAGGTGAATTAGTGATCCACATTTTGGCACCATTCAAGATATAGGCATCACCATCATCTACAAACTTTGTTTCCATACCATTTGGGTTAGAACCATGATTAGGTTCTGTCAAACCAAAACAGCCAATCATTTCACCAGTTGCCAATTTAGGTAGGTATTTTTCACGTTGTTCTTCTGTTCCAAATTTATAAATTGGGAACATAACTAAAGAACCTTGTACCGAAGCAGCAGAACGAATACCTGAGTCACCACGCTCAAGTTCCATCATCATTAAGCCATAAGTAACTTCATCTGTTCCTGAACAACCATATTTAGCTGGAAGACTTGGTCCTAGAGCACCTAATTCACCTAATCCTTTGAGCAGGTGACGAGGATAAATAGCACGTTCAAAAGCATCCTCTATAATAGGACTAACCTCTTTTTTGACCCAATCACGGGTAGCATCACGAGCAATTCTTTGTTCTTCTGTTAGTAGATCATCAATATTGTAATAATCATGACCAGAATAATTATCCTGTCTAGCAGCTTGTTTGAAAGTGTCTTTATTCACTTTTTGAGTTTGCATAGTATATTATGGTTTTAACAATTAAGATTGTAAATAGTAACCTCTATCAGTGACAAAAAGTAGTCTGTAAAGTCATTTTGATATAATCTAAAATGGACTGTTTACAGCTATATAATTGCCAATTACATAAAAAACAAAGTGTTGCTTTAAATGTTGGGACAAAGATACTAAGAGTATATGTAAAAATCCTCTTTCTACTTGATTTTTACATTTGAACGCCTTTCTTGGAGATTATTACGAATACTTCCGTATCTATTGCAAAATCATTTTTTTAGTCCATATCGTTTGGTTACTTAAGTGTATTCGGACTAGATAAAGTCCTTTAGGAATATTGATGGTAGATACTATTTTAGTATTTCCTTTTTGTTGTTCTAGCAACTGTCCTGTTGGAGTATAGATTTCAATTTGCTCGATGGTTTCTTGGGTTTGAATTTGAATAGGTTGCCCTTGTGGACTTGGGATAGGATATAGGGAGAGTAAATCTTTATTCTGATTTGTATTGCGGAGAGAGAGAGGAAGGCAGTTCAGTTGATTGATCTTTTCCCAGATAGAATTAGCATAGCTATTGGGAACTAAATTATTATCAGGTGAACTTCCCATACGAATCCAAACTAAATTTTGACTGGGGACAATATGTATCATTTGTCCATTTTTACCTAATGCCATAATAGCATCATTAGGACCGTTAGGAACGACAGAACCATTGAAATTCAATTGTATTCTAGGGAGCATATGAGTTGCTTTCCCATTCAACCACCATAGATAACCATAAGATGGATTAATCGTTTGAGCACTGGTCGTCATTTGATTGAAATAGGTAGTATCAGATAGGATAGGGGTACCATTCCAGTTTCCTCCGTTTAGTGTCAAGAGACCAAATCTAGCCATACTCCGAGGGGTACTAAAAAATACTTTATTGTATCCAATTGGTACATACAGGCCTGTTATGCCTGTTTGGAGGCGTATTTTTCGAGTGAAGTAGGTGTTGATTGGTAATCCTGTTGCATTTTCAACTACTTGATCTAACAGAGTATAGGGACCATTATGATAAGCCCATCGGGTATTGGGCGGAGCCAAGTATTGCAAGCAGGTATCTAGGGTACAATCAAAATCAGCCGCATTATCATCTAAGCCTGTTGTCATAGCTAATTGATGTTTGATAGTGATGGCGTTTTCTTGTGTAGGAGTACAGCTAGTCCATCCATTACCTAAGTAATTACTGGACGTGTCGTTGATATGCAGTAAATTTTCTTGCTGAGCAATACCAACTAAATATGCGGTGAGAGATTTTCCAGCCGATGCCCAATACCAGCTGCTATCTTTTGTAAATGTCCCAAAGTATTGTTCGAGTACTATTTTACCATCCTTTAGCAAAATAAAGGCTTTAGAGTCTGTTCGTTCTAGATAATCATAGAGCGAGTCGACTTGACTCGGACAATATCCCATAGTGCTTGGAGATAATGTATCCCACTGATTGCCCGCCAAAGGAGGGAAATAGAGTGATTGAGAATAGGCTGTCTGACTGATAAACCAATAAAGAAGAAATGTAAATAAAGTTTTCATAAGTGTATTTTTTAGTATTAGTGTATGTACTTAGATGAAGTTGTTTAAAATTTCTTTTTGTTGTCTATAAAAAAGATGATTTTGAGCTCCAAATAGAAGTATTAAATAGCTTCTATCAGTCAATATCGAATTGCCAAATAGTAACGGAAAGATTCGACTATTCTAAAACTAAAAGGTTTAATTTTCTTTATGAATTTTATTCATTTAATCGCAAATTCTGGTAAGCCATTACCAGGTTTTCGGTTTCTGCCAATAAGATATGGTGATACCAAATAATCTGTTTAAAAGTTAACGAAGAAGAATTGGACAGACTATTTTGTAAGTTAATTGTAGTCTGTTCAATTTGTTGAAGGTGCTTTTTGATAGTAGGAGAACTAAGATTAAATTTGGCTAAATTTCTATGAGTAAAGGAATAGGTTTCTAGTAAATTTTGAATGATTTTCTTGTTTTTGGGACTTCTTTGTTTTCTTTCTAATAGTAGATACAAAATCAACTTTTGAAAGAGCGTGCGTTGATGACCTGCCATACTGATAGCAGTAGTTGTTTTAAGATCCATTTTACGATTGTCAGTAAATATACGTGTGCTTAGTAGGTCACTATTAGAAAGCAATTTGCTACTGATTGCCAATAATTCTTTAGGAAGGTAGTCGAAAGCACTTTTGTCAAGAATACTTTTTTTGTAAGTGGACCAATTTTTTTGTAATCGCTCCAAAGCCAATATTTCTTTAGAAGTGGAAATATAAGTCTGTAGTGCTGCTAATTGACTATCAAATAACTGTATATCTTTTTGAAGTAATAGTTGATTTTTTTGATCAATCGAATGGAGTAAAATATGATTGGTGATTTTTTGTGTAAGCATTCCTAGTCTGGTCGAAATATTAATCGCCTGGTTTTTAGTTGGGCTTAGACTTAACTTTTTAATTTGGAGTGCTAGAGCAAGGAGATTTTCTGTTAGTAGCTGTTTTATAATCAATGCTTCTGGTATAGCTCGACTTCTTTCTACTATTTTCTGATTGGCTTTCCAGTTTTTGAATATAAGAGCTAGATCTTTTTGCATCTCATCACTGAGATAGCTGTTTCGCTTTATTTCTTGAAGTCCTCTATTGTATTGTCCAATACTCTTATTTAATAATTTGTTGAAAATCTTATTTTTAGGAGACCATTCTGTAGCCATATAATAGAGTAGTACTCTTTCCGAAAGCATTGCTTGCTTGTAGGTTTTGTCCAATATATTGAGGGCATTTTTATTGAAATTCCCTTGATTGGGAATAGATTTTCCATATAACTTGTGCAGAATTACTAAGTTATTGCAGACACGAAGAAGTTCAGTATTGTACTGGAGTAATTTACTGGTATTAGAAGACCTGTTTTCTTTTTTAGCTAGAGCCATGCGATAGCTTTTCCAAAGGAAATGTATTTCTTGAACGGCTTTTTTTATTTTGACATTGGGGGTGTAAGCCGCTAGAGAAGTGAGGTTTTCCTCAAAGGAAATACTATCCTGGATTAATAGGAGTTGTTGCTCGTTGGTTTCGATTTCCATCGTCACTGCTAGATAAGCTCTAGTAATACTTTGAGTTAATTTTCTTTGTTGTGTAGCGATTGGCAAAATTTCGAGTAGAGCTTTAGAGGCAGCTTTCTGATCCATAAGCTGCACGTAGCTGTCTTCTATCTGATTCATTTGAGTTGTCAGATAATCCCTAATAGCAAATACTTCACTTCGTTTTATTTTAGGGAATTGTTTTACATTATCACATAAAACCTGCATACGATTCCATTCGTATTCAAGTTGATGAATCTTATAGTCTATAGCTGGTGTATTGAGTCGAGATTGTTTGAGTAGATCAATATTTTTTACATAGGCTTCGGAGGAATGCTTGATGATGGTGGCAGCATAATCTATCTTGGAAGTTAATTGTGCAATCAGATAATGTAATACAATTCGCTGGCAGGCTATATTTTGATAGGAGGCTTGTTGAATGAGGTGACTTAATTCATGATATTCCCGAAAAGGGATGGAATAGTTTACCTTAGGAAATGTACTTCGAGTAAGTTCCTCTGTAATCAACGAACAGGCTGTAGTTAGGGAGTCTACACTGAGTAATAAACGTGATAGTTGTTTTTTTTGTGGAGTTGCCGTAATAAGTTTTTTGAATATTTTCCATTTTGCTAATACAGAATCAATCTGGTGGGTAGGTGTGGCTAGCAGTTTTAATTCTTTGATTCTTAAGAAATTGTACTCTAATAATTTGCTGTAAGCCGTAATTTTGTTTTGGTATATGAGATTGTCTTCCCCTAATAGTTGCAAGGTGTAGGTTTGGGCGATCTGTAAAAGAATTTCATTTTGGTCTAAAGAAAGCTGTATTGCTTTTCCTGTAAGATTAGCATTGTCGTCTTCTGGGGGGGCACCATAAGAGGGTATTGTTATTATTAGGAATAATAACAAAAATAATGTATAGGATTTCATTTGTGTGTAGTGTATGTGTCAGTTCAAAACAAAAGGACTTTCCAAATATACTGGCATTTGGATGAGACTCCTGTATTCAAAATTGTATTAACATTAAAAAGTTTATTCCAACTGTGTTGTTGGAGTTTATTTAGAAGTTGTTTAGTGTTTGTAGATTTAAATTATCTTTTTTGCAGGCATAAATAGAAGCATTAAACAATTTCTTAGTGTGTGTGCTATTATAAGTGTTGGGTAGCTATCATTATTGGGCAAAATATACTGCCCGCTCTTAGTTAAAAATAATTTCTAAACGATTTCCTCTAGACCCTTTTACGAATAAATAATGTTGTTGATATTGCTGTGAGGAAATATAGGTTTGAGTAGCAGTAGTAGTGGGGAAATGGATGATATTCTCAAAGGTAGGTAGTGTTACTGTATCAAAAGATGCTCCAACAAATATAACTTTGTGAAATAAATTGTAATCAATTTTGTCTACTAGTAATTGATGTTCTGTTTGACTATATTCTCCTAGTTCTAGCATTTCTCCCAAGATTAATACTTTGTTGGTGGAGATAGAACCTGTTTGTATTTCTTCTAAAAAAACTTCCATGCTACTAGGATTAGCATTATAGCAGTCGAGTAGTACTTGGTTGTTTTGCCAGGATAGCAATTGAGAACGAAGGGCAGCAGGTTGGTATGATTCTATTGCTTTCTTGATAGTAGGAGTTGATAACCCAAAGTAAGTTCCTATAGCCGCAGCATTTAATAAGGTGTCCAACCAGAATTTACCAAACAAATTACTTTGGATACGAATCGTACTGTTAGTGTCAGCATGATAATCGAAACTTAGAAACGGGCTGCTTACAATATTTGCTTTAGGGAAAGTGTCTCTCCCATAAGTAATCCTATCTACGCTACTAGACATGGTCATGAGCTGTTCATCATTTTGACAGACAAATGCCTTTTTACTCGTTTGGGCGAGTACATCGTAGAGCTCTTTATTGGCTTTGATTATATTTTCAATAGAGCCATATTCCCCAAGGTGGTCTTTCCCACAGTTGGTTACTAGTCCAAAGTCAGGTTGTATCAAATCTGCTAAGAAGTAAGTTTCTTCTAGATGATTAGCTCCTATCTCTAAAATAACCATCTCATAGCTATGATCTACAGAAAGAATGCTGAGAGGAACCCCTAGGTGGTTATTAAGGTTTCCTTGAGTGGCAAATGTCTTATATTTAGAAGCTAGCACAAGTTGTAAGAGCTCTTTAGTAGTAGTCTTCCCATTAGAACCACCTATGGCAATAATAGTAGCATTAAGTTGGTTGCGATGATGCTGAGCGAGTGTCTGTAGTGTCTTTTCACTATCTTGAACCAATAAAAACCTATCGTCAGAGAGATGTTTTTCTTTTAGAGCAGGATCATTGATAATAGCAAAGGCCGCTTGTCCAGAGTCAATAGCTTGTTCTGCAAACTGATTTCCTCGATGAACACCGAGGTCATTTTTCTCGCCCACAGCTACAAAAATTCCTTGCTGAATTTTTTTTCGAGTATCAATAAAAACCAATGGATGACGTTGGTAAATAGCATATAAATCGGTAATACTAGTATACTTCACTTCGTTCTATAATTAGAATAGACCTACCTGTAGTTTGATTTTACAAGTAGGTCTATTGTTTTAAAAACTACTTTTTCTTAGTAGTGGTTTTCTTTTTGGTAGTTGCTTTTTTCTTGGGAGCTGCCTTTTTCTTTTTAGCAGTTGCTTTCTTTTCTTTTATTTCTCCGCCTTGATCTTTAATCAGTTTTTTGACTTGATCTAAAGTGACTTCTTTGGCTTCTTCAGGAGTCATTTTGCTGCCATCTTTTTTGAGGAGCTTAAAATTAACTTTTTTACGACCTTGTTGCATACGGATAAACGGTCCCCAACGTCCATTTTCTACAGCAATTCCTGCCTCTGTCCACTGGTGGATGTAGCGGTTGGCCTCTTTTTCGACTTTAGCTTTGATCAGTGTAATGGCTTCTTCTTCTGTGATCGTTTCCAATAGGAATCCAGATCCTTTAGTGATCGAGACATATAGATTGTTCCACTTGACAAAAGGACCGAAACGACCAGCACCTTTGGTAATAGGCAAATCTTGATAATGACCAATAGGAGCATCCGCTTTTTCTTTCTCTTTTATGAGCTCTATGGCTCTATCCATGTTGATTTCTAGAGGATCTTCTCCTTTAGGGATAGAAATGTATTTGCCATCAAAACGAATAAAGGGACCATAACGACCTTCTCCAATAGTTACCTCTTTTTCTTTATATTCTCCTATTGTTTTAGGGAATTTAAACAACTCTAAAGCTTCTTCTAGTGTAATGCTTTCAATGGACTGGTCTGGTCTTAGATTGGCATACTGTGGTTTTTCTTCTCCCACTTCTTCTGGAGAACCAATTTGAGCAATAGGACCATAACGCCCGATTCTGACCAAAAGAGTATGTCCTGTTTTAGGATCTTTACCGAGAATTTTTTCTCCAGTAACACGGTCCGCATTTTCGAGCGTATGCTCTACTAACTCATGAAAAGGCTTATATACCTTATCGAGCATATCAACCCAGTCACCTTTACCATGAGCAATAACATCTAGTTTATCCTCAATATCAGCTGTGAAATGGTAGTTAATAATATTCTGGAAGTGGTCTGTCAAAAAATCAGTCACTTGCATACCTAAGTCACTTGCAAAGAGTTTGTTTTTCTCAAAACCAGTGATTTCTGTAGCATTCCTTTGAGCAACATTAAGACTTTTACCATCTAGTGTCACTATTTTATAAACACGTTCTTCTCCTTCTTTTGTCTTTTTGACAACATAGCCTCTATTCGGATCCATGATCTTACTGATAGTAGGGGCATAAGTAGAAGGACGTCCAATACCTAGTTCTTCCAATTTTTTGACCAAACTGGCTTCTGTGTAATGAGGTTTTGCTTTTGTGAAACGTTGTGTAGCATCTATTTTAGACAAATCTAACAACTGGCCTATCTTCATAGGAGGTAAGATCTTGCCATCTTCATCATCATCATCAGTATTATTTTCGTCATCATCCTTAGACTCCAGATAGACTTTTAAGAATCCATCAAATTTGAGTACTTGCCCTTTAGCGACCAATGATAAATCACTTACGGTAGAAATAGCAATATCAATCGTTGTCTTCTCTAATTGGGCATTTGCCATTTGCGAAGCAACAGTTCGTTTCCAAATGAGTTCATAGAGCCGTTGTTCGTCTCTATTGGCAGAAACACTTTGCTTTTCTGCGTAAGTTGGACGAATTGCCTCGTGAGCTTCTTGAGCATTGGCTTTTTTACTTTTGTATTGGCGTGTATGCAAATACTCAGGACCAAAGCTAGTAGTTATTTCAGTTGCAATTGCTTGTAGAGCTGTTTCAGATAATGCTGTAGAATCGGTACGCATATAAGTAATATGACCGCTTTCATACAATCGTTGAGCCACAGACATCGTTCGGGCTACCGCAAAACCAAGCTTTCTACTAGCTTCTTGTTGAAGCGTAGAGGTCGTAAATGGTGCAGCAGGCTTACGATAAGCAGGTTTGACCGTAATATTACTGATTTCATATTCCGCAGGCTTACATTTCTCTAAGAAATCTTTTGCTTCGATTTCTGTATCGAATTTTTTGCTAAGATTAGCTTTGACTGTTACGATTTTGCCATTAGTATTTTTTACTTCAAACTCGGCAACTACTTTGTAAAAATCTTTTGCTTCGAAGTTCATGATTTCTCGCTCTCGCTCTACCACTAACATCACTGCAACAGATTGTACACGTCCAGCAGAAAGTTTACCACGTATTTTTTTCCACAACAATCCCGATAATTCAAATCCAACTAGTCTGTCTAATACACGACGAGCTTGTTGAGCGTTGACCACATTCATATCTACTCTACGAGGAGACTGAATTGCTTTTTGCAAAGCAGGTTTGGTGATCTCACGAAAAGCAATTCGTTTAGTATTATTGACATTGAGTTTGAGTACTTCCGCTAGGTGCCAAGAAATAGCTTCCCCTTCGCGGTCTTCATCCGTCGCTAACCAGACTTCATCTACTTTTTTGACCCAATCTTTTAGTTCTTTGACTACCTTCTGCTTACCTGGCGAAACGGTATAGCTCGTTTTATAACCATTCTCTACATCAATGGCTTTTTTATCCTTGGTATCTTTTATTAAGTCGCGGATGTGACCAAAACTAGACTTGACTGTAAAATCTTTACCTAAGATTTTTTCAATGGTTTTAGCTTTAGCTGGCGACTCTACTATGACAAGATTTTTAGGCATAAGGTGTGTTACGGTTTATAGTATGAATAGAAATGTCAAAAAAACAATTTCTGTGGTATTACAATTCGCAAAAGTACAAAAAAAAACTAAGGGACAAAACTTTTGATTTTTTGAGTAAGAGGTTAAACCCTTGTTTTAAGCAGTTTTAAGGACTAAAAGTTCATTTTTTTAGCAATTTATTTCATGATAAAAAACCAGTTTTTTCAGACAGGCCTATTAGATGCTCTAAAGACTATCATCCTTATATTCTTTGGAATAACCATATTCTTCAAATACAAAGGCACATTCTGTTTGGATTCGTTGAACAAGGTGCTCTGGAATAGGGACGAATTTATTTTTTTTGTAATTTTTTTTAGAGTCTAGGTAAGCTTGAATAACAGGTTTTTGATTTTCCCAATTCCCTAGATCAAATTTTTGGTAAATGTTTTGGAAAATATCAATTTCATTTTCTTTACCCAAATCATCAAAGGCAATTTCAACCAACTGGTCGGCTGGAATATGTTTTTTGCTATCTAGATACCCTTTCATGATAGAGCGATAATTAGTCAATATAATGTCATCTTCTTCATCTGTACTAATGTCTTGTAAACTTTGATCTCTTAGTACAGTGCGATGCAGATGCTTGGTAGATAAATAGACTTGATAAGGATTCCGATGAATATAAATAAATTTAGCATCAGGAAACAGCTCTAATAGTTGTTTTGCCCTAGCAGTATTATTAGGGTTTTTGAGTACCAATCTTCTTTCTTTATTGATACGACTAGCTACTTTAAGCATGTAGGTATAATACTTCTGCCATTTTTTATATTTCCTTTCTGAAATACCTTCAAAGAGATTGAATTGATTGAAATAGCTTCTATTTTTAGGGAAATAAAAGCTATTGACCCCTGCTAGTGGAGTAATATTAGACATAATTTGTTCTTCCTCTGCAGGCTCTATGATGCCAAATTCAACATTATCTTGTGGACGTTTATTGGGAGTAAATGGTGCTAGCAACTTGTCTACACCTGCCAAGCCTATCATGCAGATATTGAAGAAAAAGGTATGAATGTTGGCGATATAACCTAAACGAGTATCTTTTGCCATTGTATAGTGTAGGTGGGTCGTCCCACTACGCCAATGTCCTAATATGAAAATAGGCGAACCGTTTTTAGTAATATTAATTTTCTTGAGAGGGAAGTAAAGGACTAATCTTTGAAACCACTGAAAAGGAGTGGTAATTGTCGAAAAAAATATGATTCTCAGAACTAATCCAATTCGACTTTTAGAAATACTATTGCGACTAAACAACTGCCATAAAGTACTTAGTCTACTTACATAGAGTTGGCTGCCAGGTATTTTGTAGGTTGCTTTTGGATTTTCTTTTACTGTACTCATAGTTTTTGATAAATGT
>CAYOJF010000057.1:0-7196 GCA_964404215.1 uncultured Aureispira sp.
ACTAAAAAAAGCCTACCACTATATAGTGGTAGGCTTTTTTTAGTGTGGGACATACCAAAGATTATTCTTTCAAAAACAATACCTCGACACGACGATTTAGCTGTCGCCCAGTAGGTGTTTTGTTTTCAGCAACAGGCTTTGTCTCTCCATATCCTTTAGCGAAAATTTTAGTCGCATCAAACCCCTTCTCTACCAAATATTCTTTCACTGCATTTGCTCTATTTTGAGACAATAAGAGATTATCTTTTTCGGTACCTTCACTATCTGTATGTCCTTCTATTCGGATCTTTAGATCATACTTTTTGATCAAATTCGCCAAACGATTCAATTCTAAATAGGAAGCTTCTTTCAATACATATTTATTAGGGTCGAAAAACAAATTCTTCAATTGCATCGTCTGTTCCCCTGCAATCATTTCCTCTATTTTAACCAAAGAAAGTGTTTCTTTCAGTTCTACTTGTTTGTTCTTATCTGTCAGATCAATATTATTTGATTTAGGAAAATATCCATCTTTCTCAATATAATAACTATACTTTTTATCATTGGGTAATGTAATAAAGAACGTTCCCGTTTCTGGATCACTTTTTAGACGACCAACTTCTTTCCCTGTTTCCAAATCCTCCCAAATAATCTCTGCAAAAAGTGGATTTCCAATACGATCTGTTAAAGTTCCAGAAATAGTAGACACCTCATTAGGTTGCATATTTTTAGGTAAATCAATTTGATACAAATCTTGCCCCTGCTCTTTTTCTTTCATAAAAGCAAAATAAGCTCTTTTACCATCTGTACTCACCTTGTATCCCCAATCATTCTCAGGAGTATTGATAGATTTCCCTAAATTGACTGGCTTGGACCAATTCGTCCAGCTATCATCCAAACGGGTTGTTTTGTAAACATCCAACCGTCCTAATCCTCCATGCCCATCTGAACTAAAATAGAGCGTTTTCATATCTGGATGCAAAAACGGTGTCCGTTCTATAAAAGGAGTATTAATAGCTTTTCCTAAGTTGACAGGGGTCTGCCACTCCCCTTCTTTGTCCTTAAAAGATACATACAAATCTATATTATTAGATCCACTACCATGAAACCCTTCCATATCACCGACTTGAAGATCCAATGCATCTGGTCTACCAGAAGTAAATAATAATGTTTTCCCATCACTAGCTACCATGGCATCTGCTTCCCATGCGGTCGTATTAATTGTGTTCGATAACTCTACAGGAGCGGTCCAACCTTCTGCTGTTCGTGTAGCAACATACAAATCAGCATTCTTAAAAACCATCATTTCATTGTTATCTGCTGATACTGATAACGCCCCTTCATTCTCGCCTGGTGCGTCTATATTGATTCCCTGCACATAATCTACGTTTCCCCATTTTCCATCTTCCCTATTTGCTACATATATATTTTCATTCGTTTCATCCCATCTACAAAAATACAACTGTTGATTGTCTACAGTAATAATAGGTACATATTCATCTCGTGTAGTATTCAGTGATCCTTCTATTCTTTCTTTGGTAATATCAATCCATTTATCTGCCAAAAGTTTTTTAAATTGTTGATACTTTTTATCTGCTCCAAAATTAGATGAAAATTTATCTACTTTGGCGATAGCTAATGCCCAATTTTTAGCTTTAATGTCCTCCTCTACTATCCGTTGTAGAGCAACAAAGGCTCTTTCTTTCGGTGCAGCTTTGCGAATATAGTCCTCATACTTACCTTTATCTTTACTGGTATAACTCCCCATTAATGGTAAATAAGCCCCTTCTTTAGCTAAGGCTAAATCCTCTTTAAGCTGATCCAGATTCTTATATTCAGGATAATCTACCATAAACTGATTGATACTTGCCCACTCCCCATCTTTAGTATATTCTTGATACATCAACTCCAGCACCTTATCATAATAAGTACTCTGAGGATAAGCCTTCAAAAAAAACTGATAGCCTCTAAAAGTGCCCTCTTTTTGTAGTGCCTTAGCATAAGGTTCTTCTAATTTGCTCTTGTACTCAGATTGAGGATATAAGGATAAAAACCCACTCATTTTTTCAGCATTTTCACTCAATACAGCTTGCTCATATAGAGGCTTCTGCTTTACTCCTAGAGCGGCGGCCAAATCCTTTTGCAATTCTTCTTTTAAAGGATATTCAGGATACTGCTGAGCAAAATCAATAACTGCTAATTTGCCTTTTTGGTCAATATATTTTTGATAAAACCCTTTCCACATTACATTCTCATCCTCATAATCGGGATAAGCTCTCAAAAAGTAATCATACTCCTCCAGTTGCTCCTGTTTCATCGTCAACTCATAGATATAGTCCTTTGCAAATTTGACAAATAAGGTATTCGGGTAAGCTCGAATATAATCTTTCATATTCGTCAAACTCCGTTTGCGATAGAGTCGTATCAGTGCATAAGCAGCCTCATCTTCTTTAACATAAATATTATCTGGATACTTTTCTTCAAATGTAGGATACATCATCCACCCATTTTCAGCAATATAGCTTTCTAGAAGCCCTTTCTGTAATTCCTTGTACAATTCAGGGCTGTACTCCATAAAGCTGATTTCATAATTTTTGATTACACTCACATAATCACTGTAATCTCCTGAACTTTGTGCAGCACTTAATGCCCACTGGTTGCGCCATTGGTTAACTTTTGTTTTTTGTCTAGTATCTACAATGTCTTGATAATGCTCCAAATAGGTATTAGCCATTAGGACCGCTTTTGATTCTTCAACCCGTCCCATCTCTACTCCAGCAATATCTTTCATTTTTTTAGATATCCCTAGCTTACTAAACCCCTTTCCTTGTAGCTTTTTTCGATCCTTGGCATTGAGTACTTTATATTCATTCAATGCTCTTTGATAATATTTATAGGCCTTGAATAGATCATATTCCTTATAGCTTTTGTCTAAATAAACATTACCTAGTGCCTCTAATGATAGTGGTGTGTTTAATGGCTTTTCCAAATCATTTTCAAAAGCTTCTATAGCTAATGCATATTCTCTCTTCGCCACATGTTTTTTCCCCTTACTAATTTGGGCAGTAGCAGCTGTTTGAAAAACAAGTAGCCCTACAGTAATTGGAAATATTAATTTCTTTTTCATAAATAAATAAGTTACGTAGTGTTTTAGAAGGAAAAATTACACAATTCCAATCATTTATTAAGCTGATATTCTAATTTATTTTTGTCATTATAAAGTAGTTACAAACTAGTGATGTTCTTTACTATTTTGTAACTTTCGATCCAATAATCATTTACCACCTTAATCCTATTACTAAAATAATGCCCGAAGATTATATCATATACTATAGAGTTTCTACCAAAAAGCAAGGCGATAGCGGTTTGGGATTAGCAGCCCAAAAAGCATATATCAACCATTTCTTGACTTCCGAACAAATCCAAGCAGAATTTACGGAAGTTCAATCAGGCAAAAATATTCAACAACGCCCCGTATTACAGCAAGCAATTGAATATTGTATTCAGCACAATTGTACATTAGCAGTCGCCAAAATAGACCGCCTTAGTCGCAAAACAGAAGATGCCTTATGGATTTACAAACAATTAAAAGGTAAACTGTATAGTTGTGACATTCCTAACCTAGATAAGTTTACCTTGACACTATTCATGGCTATGGCTGATCGAGAAAGAGAATTAATTGGAATACGCACCAAACAAGCTTTAGACGCCAAAAAAGCACAATGTGGGGAGTGGCGCAATTCTACCTTCTCTAAGGCAGTTAGAGAAAAAGGCATACAAGCTATCCAACAAAAATCAAAAAGCAACCCTAACAACCAACGTGCCATGCAAATAGTCCTACTTTACAAAGAAAAAGGATGGACACTACAGGCTATTGCCAAAGCACTTAATCAAAATGGATTTCGGACCTCGACTAATAAGCTATTTCACAAAACTACCGTCAAACGACTCTGGGATAGGCACAAAAAAAGCAAGCTCCTATCCTAACTGATAAAAGCTTGCTATTATTTTTTGTACAGAAAAAATTACTGGACAGTAATTCGTCCAATTTTATCCAATTTTTTCTTATTTCCATAAACATAGATAGTTTGAGCATCTACTCTTTTATTGATTCTTGGGCGCAATACCAGTTCATCATTTTTAGCTCCAGGAAAAGCTTGGCGCTCAACTTTCCCTTCTGCACTCATTTTTACTACAGTAGGTAGACCTTTATTCAGATTTTTCATAGCCTTTGGTTTATCTGTATAATAGTCTAGATTTTCTACATTTTTAGGGTTATCATTATAAACAAAGTATAAATTATCCTCATTCGTAACTAGCATATAAGATAAAAATACGGACTTATCTTTCATCAAGGCTATAGAGAAACTTAAATAAGTTCCTCCAGAGCCAACTGGGTCACCAACTGTCAAAACTAAACTTGGACGTGTAAATATTTGCTTTTTAGGAATAGATTGTAGGAAATTAATATTTCCTTTATTATCCAGATCTGTCACCATAATATCTCCATAAATATAGGTAGTAGTAGAAACAGGCCCATTATTGCTTTGTACAATCAATACACTCTCTCCAACTAATACCAAACCTCCATTTGCCTTGAGTACAATATCTTTCAAGAAAAAAGTTGGAGGTATTCCTTTTCGCATTTGCTTGGCTTTCTTTTCACCAAAAGCAGCTAATACATCTCTAGGGGTGTAAGCGGAAAGCTTTTTCGACAAAACTTTATTTTCTCTAGGATTATATTCAAAAGAAAATACTCCTTGTATCGTCAGTCCCTTAAATATTCCAGCAAAATCAGAATAATACCCAGCAGCTACTAAATTATTAGTGGCATTTACAGTAAAAGCCACTTCATTGACAACATGATCTTTATCCAACTCAATCTGGTAGGTCTTCTTTTTGTAATTATCCTTACTATTATAAGTATAGAAAAAATAGTCCTTATACTGTCTGGTAGGTTTAGTCACCAACATGTGAATATATCCATCACTATCAAAAGTAAAATCATTAACGTAAACCTCTTTTTTATCTTCTTTCATTGGAATTTTGTCTGACAAATCAGCTACCAATTCTCCATTAGCATCAATTACCTTCACACGCACTTGCTTCATTTTTTCTTTACGAAGCTTAGAGGTATGATAAACCAAAATACTATTTTCATCATCTGACTCTACGAAACCAAAACGCCCTTGTCTTCCTTTATTTTCTACTGGTATCTCCAATAGACTCGTACTATTACTCAACTCTCCTTTATGAGAAACTGTATAGCTATATATTGTATTCAGTTTCTTGTGATAAAGACTTGTCAATACAATAATTTTTTTTGTTTGGGGAAAATAATGGATAAACTCAATATCCGTTTTTTTATTCATCTCTTTGGGAAGTGTAAACGGGTAAGACTCTTTTATGTTAAGGGTGTTTTTATCATAGGTTTCTATATAAAATTCTTCTCCTTTAGAGGCTAAAGTTAGCACCTCCGTATCTGTCTCACCCAATATTCTATTGATAAAAGACTTATTCTTGTTTGCTTCGCCCCAAGTAGCTGTTAAATCTTGTGCGGATAAAGTGGACGCCAGTGCTATGGTTAGCATTAGAAAAATAATTCGCATGTTTCTTTGATTTTTTAGTTAAAAAAAGTGTTTACCTAAATTTACCAACAAAGATATCCTTTATATTAAATCCCAATTAGTATTTTTTCTAAAATGCTCATTTACACTGTTGAGCTGTTTCGAATAACTTCTAAAGTGTTATTTATTATTCTTTTTGATCCCATTTTGTCTCAAAAACAGATCAAGATCATATTCTATTGCGTTTAAATAGGTCTTTGCTAAATAGTCATTTACCCAAGCATCTAGTATTTTGCTCTGCTGCTGCTTTTGTAATGCTTGTTTGACGCGGACATATAGAGGAGTTCCTTTCTTAGATTCTAAAACTTGTTCTTCCAATGTTGGGGAATAATAAGCTGCTCTCAGTCCCTCTATTTTTTTTGCATAGTTTTGTTGGAAACCATTCTTCAACTTCTCTAAAGATTCTTTTTTGCTCTGGAACTGTCGTTCTTTAAGTGCTTTAACCTTCTTTGCTTCTAGTTTTTGTTGGTCCTTTGTTATTTCATCTCTGTAATAACCTTTATCTAATGCTTCTAAAAGATACCCAACCTTATTTTTGACCGACTTATTTTTCTTAAAATAGGTAGCACATTTATTTAGTGTCTCCATAATGTAATTCGACTCGTACTTTGCTAGTATCTTTTGGATAGTAATACGGTCTAAAATTCCTTGTTCTTTCAATTCCTCCTCTAATTTGGCCTGCTCCAAATTAGCCTTAGGTAAGGTATCTGATAGTGGAGTATTTTCTTGTGCATTTTTATGAATTAAGAATTTTATTTTTTCTACTGATCGTCCATTCTTAATCTCCTCAAATGTGAAACTAATATCGGTATTTTTGATTAAGTCTTTCTGAGATTTTTTAATAATACGTTGCTTAAAATTAGCATACAAAGGGTACTTATCTGCTACCTGTAGTATATCTTTCAACTCTTCTACCAAAAAAGTTCGAGATCCTATTTTTTCATACTGTTTCAATAACTCATAAATACGAATAGAGTAAACACTTGATATTTTCAATATATTACGAATATCATACATCAAAAATTGAGATTTCAACTGTAATAAAAAAGGCTTCATATTAGGATGAAAAGACACATCTATATAACTTTTGCCATCTAGTACTGTTTCTAAACCTATAATAACAGGCGTTTCTAATACTTTCGTGCCTTCTTTATCTTCATAGGAAACTTTCAGTATTCGCCGCATCAATCGGCGAGCACCTTCTTTCAGACGAGTATAGGCATCTTTATTTTTAGCTAACCCAAAATCATCTTGGATCTCTTTAATATAAATTCGATAGGTTTTAAAATCAGCATCACTTTTATTGATCAATGTAATCATCTTAGCAAACACCCTAGTTTCCCATATATCAAATTTGTACCGACTTTCGACCAGTTCATTAGCCTTTTTTATTAGTTTGTTAGTTTGTTTTTCTGACACAATTTATCTATTATTCTAACGAAATATAACACTCGCAAATATAATGTTATAGTTGCTAATGTTATAATAATAGATTAAAAATAGTTGACCCTCTAATTGTTATAGTTAACCCTCAATTTGTTATAGTTGACCCTCTAATTGTTATAGTTAACCCTCAATTTGTTATAGTTA